>JBKPQV010000019.1:0-4781 GCA_046734235.1 Acidobacteriota bacterium | reverse complement strand
GAGACCAGTCTTAGAAGTCATCGCTTCCACCGTCGCTGACGCAGTTGCCGCTGAAAAGGGTGGTGCGAGTCGACTTGAGATCGTTCGAAACCTCGAACAGGGAGGCCTCACTCCTTCCTTTGAACTTGTGCGAGAGATTAGGGAGACTGTCGATCTACCACTGCGCGTGATGGTGCGTGAGAGCGTTGGTTTCGAGACTTTCGGCGAAGACGAAATCAATACTCTATGCGAAGCCGCACGAAAGTTTGCGATGCTAAGGGTCGATGGCTTGGTTCTTGGATATCTAAGAGATGGCACCGTGGATTTAGCGCTGTGCGAACGTATTCTAGATTGTGCGCCGAACTTGAAAGCCACATTTCACCATGCATTTGAAGATGCGAATGATCAGATACAAGCACTCATGGAAATCAAGCGGTTGGCTCACGTTGATCGAATTCTGAGTAACGGAAGTTCAGACTCACTAGCCAAAAAGGTCGAGCGATTAGAGCTATATCAACGATTGGCGAGCCCTGGAATTGGAATCATTGCTGGAGGTGGAATCTATCTCGAAGCGATCGCACAAATCGGGCGCGTTACAAAGATTCGCGAGTTTCATGTTGGACGCGCGGCACGCCTTGATAATCAAGTTGATGGTGAAGTCGTGGCAGAACTGGTAAGTGAATTAGTCCAGAAAGTAAAGTCAATCAAATAACCTAAGGCTTGTCCTAATTCTCAGAAAGGAGCTTGCTTATCTTGATGGTTAAGTTTCCCTGCAGTCGCTGCGCTCTTGTTCCGTATTGTTGCAAATTAGATCATCACCCATCTGAGTAGACATATGTTGTATATGAACTTACACTTATTAAACCCTCTGCGCCCCTCCTGGTTAACTACATCAAAAAAGGGTTTGTAAGTCATGCAATCGTCTTCAAAGGAAATAGCCATAGCTTTAAATCGACTCGCGGATATGTTGGCAAATGGAGAGTCAACCACTATTTGGCTGTCAGGGGAAAAAATCGTTATCCCCAGCAAAGCCGATGTTAATTGCAGATACGAAACTGGTGCGGGTTCAGGAGAATTTAGTGTTCGAGTGACATGGGGATTGGTTTCAAAGTCACAGCTGGTCCGGCAGCACAGCGAACTCGTTAAGGATTCCTCGGGAAATGTTTACCAGGCCTTAGTGTATGGTGATCAGCGCAACGATGGAACATGGGAAGGCTGGATCGAATTTGTTCCACTGGATTCATCTCTGTCTTCACGACAAACGGAGCGCGAAACAACGCAGCCTGACTTACCAGCGTTAGAGTATTGGGCCACTGGACTTGAGCCACTTTATCTGGCTGGCGCATTCGTGCGCGCAAATTGAGCATCGTTAATGGATGTGTTTCACATGGAATACCTGCCTCAACTTGATGAAGCGGTAAGACAAATTGTTGCTCGCCCTTCTTTTGATGGTCTTGTTGCTGACCTCAAAGGCAAACTGCAACACACACCGGAGCCATTTGTCTGGTCTACACTTGACCTTCAGGGAACTACGGTACAACTTCCCGACAACATTCGATCGTGCTGGATCTTTGTACTCAAAAAAGACGTGGCTTCGGGTTGCCATTTCCACCCAAACAGCATTCAACACATGGTAACAATCGAAGGTGAGGGAACTGCAAAAGTCGGGAATTCCTCAAGCCAGATTCGATCGCTGGGAGATCCAAATTATTCCATTGATGACGTTTGGTATGTAATTCCCGAAGGCGTACCACACGAGTTCTTTCCTGCAGGGTCTGACATGGTGGTTGTGTCATTTCATACGTGTGAGTCGGAGGAATTGGAGGAGATAAGCTGTGACTCGGGAGCGAGTCGCAATTACGAAGTGCGCAGCGCCGCTCCCGAATCATAAACTAGAATTCTTAGCCAGGAATTTCTGCTTCAACTAATTGCGTTAGCAATCTTAGCGATTCCTGCCAACCCAGATAACAAGCTTCAGGTGGAATTACGCCTGGGACACCTTCCTGCACAATGTCTATTTCAGTTCCAACCGACACCTGCTTTAGCACGATTGTCGTCTGCATTTCTCCAGGCATGTTTGGGTCGTCAAACTTGTCGGTATGACGGATTCGTTCGTTTGGTACGAGTTCAAGAAACTCCCCACCGAATGAATGACTATTACCACTACTGAAATTCGTGAACGACATTTTGTAAGAACCGCCAACCCTGGCATCCATGTGGTGAACCTCGCCTGTGAATCCATTCGGAGGTAGCCACTTAACCATCGCTTTTGGATCGATGAAAGCCCGGTAAACTCGCTCCGGCTTTGCTCGCAGCACACGGTGTAGTCGAATCGTATTTGTATTACTAGTCGTCATTTGCCTCCCTTGTTCTGATTAATTCACCCTCCGGCGATTGCGCCAATGATGTAAAACGGCTCTGCTCCCGACGCGATTGCCTCAGGAAGCGGAGCATCCGCCGGCTCGTGCGTAAGATCTTCGCCGCACGCGAAGAACCTCAACATTGGCCGGCGTTCTTGTGAAACATGCTCGCGAATTGTTCCGCGCAACATCGGATACCGAGCTTCCAGCGCATCAAGGATCGAGTGACGAGTCACTGGTCCACTGACTTCAAGCTTTACGTCACCGCTTACGCCCGCTAGAGCTCGCAAATGTGCCGGCATTACGACCACGATCATGTTAGCGTCTGGACCTCCACGGAAAGCACTGCTGGGAGATCTCGAACAATAGGGGCCCAGTTATCTCCCGAATCGGTAGATCCATAAACTTGACCACCCGTAGTTCCGAAATAGACGCCACACGAATCCAACGAGTCGACCGCCATCGCGTCGCGTAGCACGTTTACATAGCAGTTTTCCTGGGGCAGTCCTCTTGTGAGTGCTTCCCATTCGTTGCCACCCGAGCGGCTGCGATAAACACGAAGCTTCCCATCGAGCGGATAATGTTCGCCATCACTCTTAATTGGCACGACGTAGATCGTCTCGGGTTCGTGTGCATGCACGTCGATAACAAACCCAAAATCCGTGGGTAGATTCCCGCTGACTTCCTCCCAGCTATCACCCGCATCATTGCTGCGCATCACGTCCCAATGTTTTTGCATATACAAAACATTTGAGTTTGAGGGATGCTTGGCAATGTGATGCACGCAATGGCCCACTTCAGCATTCGGATCGGGAATGTACTGCGAGTGCAGACCACGATTTATTGGCTTCCAGGTCGCGCCATTGTCATCGCTCCGAAAGGCGCCTGCCGCGGATATGGCGACAAAGATTCTATTTTGCTTCGGATCTAAGATAATCGTGTGCAAACACATACCGCCGGCGCCGGGCTGCCATTGTGGGCCAGTGCCGTGACCCCGCAAACCAGAAAGTTCCTGCCACGTCTGTCCACCATTGGTGGATTGAAAAAGCGCAGCGTCTTCAACTCCGGCATAGACAACGTCAGGATTATCGTGGGAAGGCTCAAGGTGCCAAACGCGTTTGAAGTCCCATGGATTTTGAGTGCCGTCGTACCACTGATGTGTCGTTAGCGGTTTGCCTGTCTCTTCCGAAGTGTCGTAAACAAATTTGTTGCTTTCACCCATGGGCATGCCCTCAGGCGATGTGGTTGGTTCTCCCGCGGGTGTTCCAGGTTGGAACCAGGTTTTGCCTCCGTCGTCGGAGCGTTGAATTATTTGGCCGAACCAACCGCTGGTTTGTGAAACATAGAGGCGATTCGGGTCGGCGGGCGAGCCTTTGGCATGATAGATCTCCCATCCGGCAAAGTGAGGACCGCTCACGTCCCAGTTTTCACGCTTACCGTCGGAGGTTAGAATGAATGCGCCTTTCCGGGTACCTACGAGTACTCGTACGCTGCTCATAGTGTTGCTACCTTTCAATTAATCTTGTAGATCAAGGGTTCTCTTAGTATACGTCGAACGGCGATTGTCGAGATCGACAGGGAAAATCAAAATTTTCGAAATTTTTTTTGATGCGATACGCCTGTTTGTCGATAACTCTACGTTTAGTTAGGGAAACTTCCAAAAATGGCAAAGAACGGTAAAGGCAATCTTGAGGACGAAATCGACGCGCTTTTCAAACTTCCACTTACAGAGTTTACGCCTGCTCGAAACACGTTGGCCTCACAACTGAAAAAAGACGGGCGTGCAAACGATGCAAACCTCGTAAAGTCGCTCACGAAGCCATCAATTTCAGCGTGGGCGGTAAACCAACTTTACTGGCACCACCGTGAAGAATTCGACAGTTTGATCGCAACAGGTCAACGTTATCGTCAAGCGCAAAAATCTCGAACAACTGCCAGGGTTGCAGATGTGCGAGGTTCGCTCGATGCGCGTCGCAACTCCCTGAATGATCTCACCGAACTTGCTACTGAATTGCTCCAGGAAGCTGGTAGCAATCCTGCCCCCGATACGATCCGGCGAATCACCACAACACTCGAGGCACTCTCAGCTTACTCGTCACTGTCTGATGGTCCAACTCCGGGTCGCCTGACTAACGACGTAGACCCTCCCGGTTTCGAATCACTCGCTTCACTGTTTGCTGGCAGTGTCGCAATGAAAGCGAAGACGGAACCCGCACGCAGCGCTCCAGCACAAAAACCACCAAAGTCCTCTTCCCAATCGGTTGATTTACAAAAGAAGCGCGAACTTGAACAAACGCGTCAGATAAAGATAGCCGCAGCGAAACTTGCAATACAAAACGCGAAGAGGTTTCTTACAGAAGCTAAGGCCAAAGTGCAACGTCTGGAGTCAGCTCAGAAGAAAGTCCAGGCAGAAGCAAAGCAGGCTGAAAAGGAGTTGCGGGA
>JBKPQV010000018.1:0-7466 GCA_046734235.1 Acidobacteriota bacterium | reverse complement strand
GTTGCCGCTGGATCTTGGCATTGCGCGTTGCCGTTTGGTAGTTGCCGCTGTTGATCCGGAAGTAATTACGCGTTCGTTTGGAATGTTGCGGGTTGCGACAAAGTACTCACGCCTTGCAGGTGCGCATTTCGGATCGCGAGGCATTCCTGTCGAAATCATTTCATTGTCTGGCTCGGTTGAGCTTGCGCCTCAGCTTGGTTTGGCTGATGCGATTGTCGATCTCGTCGAGACGGGCCAAACACTGCAGGAGAACGGATTGAAAGTTGTTGAGGTCATCACTGAATCTAGTGGTCGTCTGGTTGTTAATAGGGCGAGTTTTCAACTCAAGTCCGATGAGATTGGTAGACTAACCGATACCCTGGAACGAGTTCTTCAGGGAGTAACCACCAAATGATCAAGATCTTCACCAAATTCGACAAGTTAGGACGTGAGGATCTTAAAGCAAGGCTCCGAGATCGCTCGGTAGTTTTCGATTCCGATTTACTCGAAGTCGTCTCAAGGATTATCGACAATGTTCGACGGTGTGGTGACGAGGCGTTGATTGAGTACGCGGCTCGCTTCGACGGAGTTGAACTAAGGCCTTCAGAATTGCGAGTCTCCAGCGATGTGCTTAACCAATCCGCGGATGCCGTTCCTGCTGAAGTCTTATCGGCACTAAGAGAGTCGATCAAAAACGTCAAAACATTTCATGAACGACAGCGTGAAGATTCCTGGACGATAAGTGACCGGGATGGCAGTCGGTTGGGCCAACGAATCACGCCAATTGAAAGTGTCGGGCTATATGTTCCCGGTGGCACAGCTGCGTATCCGTCGTCGGTGGTGATGAACGTTGTTCCCGCAAAAGTCGCCGGCGTTCCTAGAATTGTCGTTACGACACCTCCTTTGACTGTACAAAACAATCCGGCAGTAGCAGCTGCACTTTTGGAACTCGAAGTTGACGAGGTCTACGCAGTCGGAGGAGCCCAGGCAATAGCTGCGCTTGCGTTCGGTACCAACACAATTACGAGTGTCGACAAGATCACGGGACCGGGCAACAAATACGTTGCGGCAGCGAAGAAATTGGTGTTCGGAGTTGTGGGAATCGATTCGATTGCTGGACCGAGTGAGGTAGTAATCGTGGCTGACGAATCAGCACCCGCAGAAATGGTTGCGGCAGACCTGCTGGCGCAGGCTGAACACGGCGAGGACGCATCCGCCCTGTTGATTACAACGAGCGGGGAATTGGCTGAAAGCGTTGTGGCGGAAATTGAAGTTCAGCTCTCAACGTTGCATCGTCGTGAGATTGCCGAGAAATCGCTAAATAATTTTGGCGGGATCTTACTTGTTGATAGTCTGGCGGAAGCTTGTCAGATTGTGAATGAGTTGGCCCCCGAACACGTGGAACTAATGGTAGTCAATGACGAAGCTGTAGCGAACGACATTAAGCACGCTGGTGCGATTTTCCTGGGTGCTTACACTCCGGAGGCTGTCGGTGATTACTTCGCTGGGCCGAATCATGTGTTGCCGACAGGTCGAACAGCTAGATTTTCATCAGCCCTCGGTGTCTACGATTTTCTAAAGCGCACTAGCATTATTAGCTATTCGCGTGAACGGACTTTGCGCCACGCTGATCAGATCAGTGCGTTAGCGGAAGCTGAAGGATTGCAGGGCCATGCGAGGTCTGTGCAAATCAGAGCGTCGAGCCCCGGCGTCAGAAGTAACAAGGGTAAATAATGAGCGAAAGTCTCGAAGCCATTAAGTCAGCAGTGCGTAATCTCAAAGCGTATTCGCTTTCGCCCCATCGCGCCTCGATCAAACTCAATCAGAACGAAAATCCCTGGGATGTTACGCCGGCGATTAAAGCTGAAACTCTGCGTCGTCTCGAAAACCGAAAGTGGTCCAGGTATCCGGATTTCATATCGGCGGGCTTGCACTCGCGTTTGGCGGAGTTCGCCACGTGGACCGACAACGGAGTTATTGCGGGCAATGGTTCAAATGAACTCATTCAGGCGCTCTTGATGGTGACGATCAGCGAACGAAAGCGAGTCCTGATTGCTGAACCTACGTTTGCTCTTTATCGCCAGGTAACTACCGTGTTAGGTGGACAAGTGGTTAGCGTTCCCCTTTCTTCGGAATTCAAGTTTGACGTTGAGACGCTGTTAAAAGTTACTGAGATGTCGAACATTGATGTGGTGATTCTATGTTCACCGAACAACCCTACTGGTTGTGTGATAACCGACGAAGATCTCAGACGATTATTGAGAGTGGCGCCTGGTCTCGTCGTAATTGATGAGGCTTACCATGAGTTTGCTGAACACTCAGTGGTGCCCTTGCTGAAAGAGTTCAAGAATCTTGTGGTTCTGAGAACGTTTTCCAAGGCAATGGGACTGGCCGGGTTGCGGGTCGGTTATTTACTTGCCGCTCCCGAGCTGGTCACCGAAATCCGCAAAGCGGTCCTGCCGTACAACTTAAATGCGATCTCGCAAACAGCGGCGGAAGTTTGTGTCGAGATGTACGAGGCGGAGTTGTTGCCGATTGTGAAACAACTAATCAGCGAACGTGATCGATTATTTAATGAGATTGGGGCCATCGACGCGTTTGTGCCCGTGAGGTCTTTTGCGAATTTTATGATCATTAAGACGAAGATTTTGCCTAAGACGATTTTCAATGAACTTATTCAGCGGGATATTTTGATTCGTGATGTTAGTAGTTATCCGATGTTGAGTGAGTATTTTCGAGTAAGTGTTGGTACGCCGGAAGAAAATGATCGATTGATAGCGGCGTTGAAGGAACTCTAATTCCTCAGTGTCTCTGTGTTCTCTGTGTCTCTGTGTTAAGTCAGGCATCATGAACTGGAGAATTCAATTTTCACACAGAGACACAGAGAACACAGAGACACAGAGAAGAAGATATGAGCAAAACAAGAATAGCCAGTGTTCAGCGCAAGACAAAGGAGACGGACATTCGCGTCTCATTGAATCTTGATGGAGCCGGACGATCAAAAATCTCGACCGGTTTGCCATTCCTCGATCACATGCTCGAGCTATTCGCGAAGCATGGCCAATTCGATCTCAATATCAGCTGCAAGGGTGATCTGGAGATCGATGATCATCATTCAGTTGAAGACATCGCCATCACGCTTGGCCAGGCGCTTGTTGAAGCTTTAGGTAAAAAGGAAGGTATCAATCGATACGGCCAGGCAATCGTACCAATGGACGAAGCCTTGTGTCGGTCAGTAATTGACCTGTCGGGTCGCTTTTACCTTGTTTACGAGGTGCAAACGAAGCGCCAAAAGATCGGAAATTTTTCGGTTGAACTTGCGGAACACTTTTGGCGATCGTTTGCGGAGACAGCAAAGTTTAACCTCCATATTGATTGCCTGCGGGGTCGTAACACTCACCACATGCTAGAAGGAACCTTTAAAGCTACGACGCGCGCCCTGAGGCAGGCTGTTGATATAAATCCTCGAGTTGTGGGCGTTCCGAGCACCAAAGGATCTCTATAAGAAATGGCTCGCGTTGCGATCATCGATTATGGCGTCGGCAATTTGCGATCTGTTGAAAAGGCTTTCGCTGCTACAGGTAACGAAGCGACTGTGACGGGAGATATCGAGTCGTTGCGGAAAGCTGAGCGACTGGTTCTGCCTGGTGTTGGGGCGTTCGCAGCCTGCATGAGTGCTTTGCAAGATCATGGCCTCGTTGACTTTGTGAGCGAGCGTGTGAGTGAAGGGGTTCCCTTGCTGGGCGTGTGCGTTGGGATGCAAATGTTGTTTGAAGAATCAGATGAGTTTGGAAAAACCCGGGGTCTCGGTCTACTTAAAGGACGCGTGCGTCGTTTTAGTGAAGAGATGGTTGTTCCGCAGGTGGGCTGGAACCGCATTCAGCAAACACGGTGTCATCCGCTACTCACCGAAATCGAAGACAATTCTTTCTTCTATTTTGTGCATTCTTACTATTGCGAACCTACTGACAGCGGAGTGATTGTTGGTGAGACTGATTACGGAATCAACTACACCTCGGTGGTGGCTCACGAAAATGTTTGCGGAGTGCAGTTTCATCCGGAGAAGAGCCAGGCAGTCGGTTTGAAGCTGTTAGAAAATTTTGCGGCCTTTTGATGTCCGATATGCTCTAGCTAGTCGCGTTTGGTACTTAGTGCTTAGTGCTTAGTGCTTTGTACTTTGTACTTGGTTCTTTGAGCTTGTGGTTCGTAACAAGTACAAAGCTCAAAGTACAAAGTACAAAGCACTAAGCTCAAAGTACAAAGTTCAAAGGACAAGCCACAGATCAATCAATGCTCGCTAAGCGAATCATTCCTTGTCTTGATGTTGACAACGGGCGCGTGGTTAAAGGTGTCCGGTTTGTCTCCTTAATAGACGCAGGTGATCCGGTTGAGCAAGCGAAGCGCTACGATCTTGAAGGCGCTGACGAATTGACGTTCCTTGACATAACTGCCTCGTCAGACCGTAGGGATATTGTTGCGAATCTCGTTCGCCGTGTCGCTGACGAAGTGTTCATTCCTTTCACTGTTGGTGGTGGATTGCGTACGGTTGAGGATGTTCGCGCCATCCTTCGAGCTGGAGCTGACAAAGTTACTTTTAACACCGCTGCTCTCGAGAATCCACAGATCATTAGTGAATGCGCGGAAATTTTTGGTAGTCAATGCATTGTCGTAGCGATCGATGCCCGTCGGCGACACGACTCTAAGACCGCTGCGTGGGCCGTTTTTACGCATGGTGGTCGAAACAATGTCGGACTCGACGCCGTCGAATGGGCGATCCGAGCGCAGCGTTTGGGGGCCGGCGAGATACTGCTAACGAGTATGGATCGTGATGGCACTCGAGACGGTTATGATATTGAACTTACAAAAGCGATTTCAGACGCGTTGAGGATTCCTGTGATTGCTTCGGGTGGCGCCGGCAAACTGGAACATTTTCTCGAGGCGTTAACCGATGGTGGCGCGAGTGCAGTCTTGGCTGCGTCGCTATTTCACTTTGGTGAATTCTCAATTGCCCAGGTTAAAGACTATCTTGGCAAGCACAACGTGTTGGTCAGATGAAACTGCAAATCTCAAATCTGAAGTTTGACGCGCAGGGACTAATTCCCGCCATTGTGCAGGACGCACGGACTCGTCAGGTTTTGACCCTGGCCTACATGAACAGTGAAAGTCTTACGAGGACGATCGAGACTAAAGAGACGTGGTTTTGGTCGAGATCCCGAAGCGAGCTATGGCACAAGGGCGAAACCTCGGGTAATACGCAGCAAGTAATCGAAATCATTCCGGACTGCGACGGTGATTCACTCGTGGTTTTGGTAGAACCAACCGGACCAGCGTGTCACACGGGAGCAACTTCATGCTTTCAAACTTCAGATGTTCACAGTGTGGAATTAGGCGAGTTGTTGGATCGGCTCTATGGTTTGATAAGAGAACGTGAGGAGAAGCGTCCTCCGGGTTCTTATACAACCTACCTTTTCAACGAAGGAATCGACAAAATCCTTAAAAAGGTTGGTGAAGAGTCTGCAGAGACGATCGTGGCTGCGAAGAACGAAGCCGTCGAACCGTTGGTTTCTGAAGTGTCGGACCTTTTGTATCACCTGCTCGTGCTACTGGTTGCGCGAGGCGTGACGTTGAATGAGATTCGCGATGAACTTGCAAAGAGACGCGGGGCGTGAAGTAGAAGAGGTCGCGGAGAAAATATGGCAGTTGACAAAAAAGAGTTAAATGAGTTGCTGTCCTTCGCAACCGATCTGGCTCACGGCGCGGGCGAGATCACACTGAAGTACTTTAAACGAAGTCCGGAGACCTCCAAAAAATCAGACGGAAGTTTTGTCACCATTGCCGATCGCGAAGCAGAGGCGTTTTTGCGTAGGCGCATTCTGTCAAGATTCCCCGACGACAGCATTATTGGAGAAGAAGAGGGAGAACGAAAGGGTAAGTCCGGGAGGCGTTGGATTGTTGATCCAATTGACGGCACGTTCGCCTTTGTTCATGGCGTCCCATTCTATGGGGTCTTGATTGGGTTGGAGATCGACAATGAGCCGAGCGTTGGTGTGATCAATATTCCAGCACTCGACGAAATTGTGTATGCGGCGAAGGGCATGGGGTGTTTCTGGAATGGCGAAACCGCCCAAGTCTCAACAACTGCTACTCTTGAAGACAGTCTTTTACTGTGTACAGATTTCTCCGCCTGCGAGCGTTACGGATTTGGGGGTGCGATAGATCAACTCCAACGACGAGCAAAGACAAATCGAACCTGGGGCGATTGCTATGGATATGTCCTGGTCGCTACAGGCCGGGCTGAAGTGATGCTGGATCCGGTGATGAACCTCTGGGATTGCGCAGCCCTGTTTCCGGTGATTGAAGAAGCGGGCGGAACCTTTACCGATTGGAGCGGAACCAAAACAATCCTGAGTGGAAATTCGATTGCCACGAACGGATCGGTGTTCGCTGAGGTGATGGAGCTCGTTCAGGCAGGAAAGGCGTGAACCGAGGGATGGTAGTTATTCCAGCAATTGATTTGAAAGATGGCCGTTGTGTCCGTCTTTCACAAGGTCGAGCTTCTGAACAGAAAGTCTATGATGAGGATCCAATTAGAGTTGCGGAAAGGTTTGCTGCCGCTGGAGCCGAATTGGTCCACGTTATTGACCTCGACGCCGCTTTTGCCGGTAGAAAGTCGCTGAATAGATCGATCGTAGAAAAGATGGTCGAAGAAGTTGGTTTGCCCATTCAATTCGGTGGGGGCATCAGAACGGCTGCCGATGTTCGAGAGCTAATTGATAAAGGGGTTTCGCGAGTTGTTTTAGGTACGCTAGTTTGTGAATCACCGATTGAGGTCCGAAAATTAGTGAACGAGTTTGGCAAGACTATCGCTGCGGGCATTGATGCTGTTGATGGAAAAGTGATGACGAAGGGCTGGAAGGCAGAAACAAACGTGACATCACTTGAGTTGGCTTCAACTGTCGCCGAACTCGGCGTGACCAGGCTTATTTATACAGACATCAAACGCGATGGCATGCTTAACGGTCCCAATATTGAACAGACCGTAGCCGTGGCGCGAACGGCTGGTATAGCGGTAACTGCATCAGGCGGTGTTTCCAGTCTCCAGGATATTCAAAACCTACGCGCTGCCGGTGAGCCACTGGTAGATAGTGTTATTGTAGGTCGTGCGCTTTACGAAAAACGATTCACACTTGAAGAAGCATTGCAGTTGGCAATCTGAGACTAAAAATTTATGACTCAACCAGTTTTTGTCGAAGGATTATTGAATGGTCACGTTGCTTTCGTGACTGGCGGTGGCACTGGAATAACAGGTGGCGTGGCCCGGGCTTTAGCTGAGGCTGGCGCTTCGGTGGCACTTGTCAGCAGAAAGGCGGAACACCTTCAACCTGCGGCGGAGGCGATTAATGCCAATGGTGGAAAAGCACTGGCCGTTGTTGCCGACGTGCGCCAGCCAGAAGACGTTGAGAAGGCAGTTGCCGCAACGATCGAAC
>JBKPQV010000017.1:0-7199 GCA_046734235.1 Acidobacteriota bacterium | reverse complement strand
TGCCCGGCGGTTCGGGACGCAAGAAGAATATAGACGAACTGTGGTGCTGTAAAGTTTTAAAATGGACGGTATGGAACATACGACCGTCGAATACTTGAATTGAATGACCGTAAGGGTAGGTTCGCACATTGGCGTAATACGGTTTGGTAGTGCCTAAATCTCAGAGCTCGAATGACTCATATCACCTAAGATTAGTAGGACCGTCTTCACGGGACTCAAAAATCCGTTTATCGCTAATGAAAGCGTCGGCTCTGTTCCATGGCAAAGCACGCGTCCATTAGACGTCCATTAAGTGTTACCGTGAGTCCTCTAAGTGCGGAGAGTGCTATCCATGCCGCTAAGTTCCGTTGAATTACAATAGGTCGCTTCTCTTTCACGGCGGCGACACGGGTTCGACTCCCGTACGGGACGCCATTATTCCTACGCATATTTTAAAATTTCGGGAACGTCGAGCTATTGAAGCGTTTCTTAATGGACGTTTTATTTGGACGCATCTGGATTCGCTCGGACGGATCACACGATGTATCTGCGGTTATTGTGCTCTTCGCCTCGCATGCTACCGCAGTCCTGCGGCGGTAACACGAGGGAATTTAAGAGTACTCTTTGACCACACAATCGTTACCTCCTTGGCCCAGGTGATTTGCCAGCCCCGCCGACACAGAAGATAGGGTTATGTTCAAGAGTACTGCACAACTATCAGTGAGTTAAAAGGAAAGCCACCGATCTGCTGCACCAGACTCGGTGGCAGAAACATAGTGGTGTACTGAGAAGCCAGAAGCGGTCGGCTCGCCGGACGTTGTGTGATTAATGGAAGCGGTTAATGCAGGAGTTGTTTAAGGATAGAAGCAGAGGCAATGTGTGGTGGTCCAAGTAGGATCGCCGTGCGTCCATTAAGGGGAAGAGGAGGCCACCCGCAAAGGTGGCTTCCCCTTCTAGTACCTGATTGATCACGTACCGGGACGACGCTAAGTCAACCCAAGCCTCAAGTAAACGAAAGCACATCTTATTAAGGAAACATAGCACAGCGACCCCTGCGATCATTCACCCAGTTTTGCTGAATGAGATAGTCACCCACCGATCCGAGGTTTATGTTCGCTCGTGCACCGTTGGATGTCAGATAAGTTTCACCGAAGGTGTTTTGACACTTATCAGCGTTTTCCAATCCATACCGATCGAACCAACCGTTGCCGAGCGGATTGGTCAACGTGGCATCGAGCGCATGCGCCAGGTTCGAAGCTATCGTATCTCCGGCATAGCTGTCATTTGGAGTTGGAAGTCGCGTACCGTTGGCGAAGAACTGCGGACCCGCAAGAATCGGACACCGATTCGGGTTGCCGAGAAAGATGTATCGCGTCATGGCGCCGGCTATCGTGGCTCGTCCGTGATACGGTGGCGCGCCTGGTATACAGAACCCGGTTTCGTTTGAGGCAATGTCCGCGGAAGCGATCACGATATAGATTCCGTTGGGATCATGCGGCAAACCGAGATTGACGATCTGATCAAAGATGATCCCCTGGATGTCCGCATCTGTAAGCTCGACGCCATGTGAGTACGATCGATCAAAAACACTGCCACCGTACACCAGCGCACTGGTCGCGGGTTGGCCCGAGGCATCTGTATAAGTTGAGTTGATCCTCATGTACGGTCTGTTACCGATTGTCGACAAGAAATCGCTAATGACTAGAGGTGCTTGCGGATCGCCGGGGAAGCCACCGGCCCAGTCGCCGTACCAAATCACGTAAACATCCTGGACACCTGTTAATACGGGACCTCCATGGTAGACCATCTTGTTCGTCGTCCTTGAGTTCTGAGCGGACACCGAAGTTACCGCCAAAGCGAATATTGCGATAAGGGTTAATAGTATTTTCATGTTCAATTCTCCTCTCAGTATAGTTATTGACAGCCCAGGTCCGTTTGGACCTGTCTCGCCGAGTCAACCAGTCGCGTGACTTGATCGGCAGTTAATTTCTTGCCTAATTGTGCCTGGCTGGCGTTGATGAAGGCGGTGAGTGAATCGCAGGCAGTCGCCGTGTCTGAAGAGTTAAGGGCGACGAACGCATCCTGCAATTTGCTCAGAAGACTGGCTTCGGTGCCTGCGGGCAGATTGAAGCTGCGGACCAGAGCGATGAGATCGTTCAGTTGATCACTGATGGAGTCACTGAGCTGAAAGGTAAATGCATAAACATCGAAGTCACCGGCTCCTGGTGCGACGTAAACGATCCGATTGATACCATTGCAGCCTGCAACAATATCGCTCAACGTCTCACTAGTGCCGGGAGTGTTGGTAATTTGATACAGCCGTGCTGTGGTCAAATCATAAAGAAACACGTCGTAAGAAAGATCCGCAGTTTGCGACTCAAACACAATCAGATTGCCCGACATGTGAACATCGCGTTGATCGCCGGGAATCGATAAGTGCATCTCAGTCGATCCCTCAGCTCGCTGAAAATAAATGTCGTTCTCTCCTCCCTTGGTGGAGGTGTAGGCAACGACCTGACCATTCGTATCCGAAAAGAAATCTCCAGCAGCACTTGAAACAAGTCGCGTCGCAAACGTGCCTGGGCTAGTTTGAGTAGCGGAGTAGATGTCACAACTTGTTCGGTTTGGCTGACATTTCTCCCATACAACGACATTGCCATCCGGGCTCACTGCCGGGAACCGATCATTCAATGTGTCATTTGTCAATTGGATTACATTGCCTGTGTTTTGGTCATAGACACCAATCTCATTGCTATCTGAGTCAAAGGGAGGCCCGTGCACAAAGGCGACCAGGTTTCCGCCAATCGCGGGAGCATAGTTATGGACACCGGGTATTGCCGTTGTCGTTTGCGAAGCGATGTCATAGAGAACAATATGGTCTCCATCCGCCTCGATCTGAGTAAAAGCGATTCGCTGTCCGTCAGTATCAGAGAGACGATCGAGGCCATTCCCGGGTAGCACATGCTCTGTATTGGTGGCGAAGTCGAGATACCTGATCGTTGATGTGCCCTCGAAATCGTCGTTCGAATATGACGCGAGGCCGCACGCCACGTGCGGGCTCGTTTGATTTCCGGGACCGACCTTTATCGGCTGGGTCGTGCCCGGCAGCATCGGTATGGTTGTGGTCGTCTGCGGGAGTAGAGCCTGATTGCTCGGCGCCGCGAATTGGATGGGAGTGGCGCTAATACTGGTCAGCGCCACGATGATGAATAGAAGAATTAAGCTACGAGCTTTCATGTGATTTTCACCTTTCAAAATGGATTTCTTAGTTGCTAAGTCCTTGGCACTGCACGCACGTTGAAAAGCAGGCTTAGCGACGGCCGAATTTCTCCTCATTCGGGTTCTCCGAGTTGATGACCCGCTGCGGGCAGTGACTTGAGGCAGACGGCGAGCGATCCGTCAGGACCCTCCTTGTAATGAACTACCCTAAGTTCAACCCAGCGGTAGATGATTCGCACTGGAACGTGTGCTACCGCGGCGGCCTGTTCAGGCACCACCATGATTGCGTCTCCCGTTGTGCACTGTGCGCAGAGTGCAGGCAACGATCCGCTGCCAGTCCGGATCACGTAAAATTCGTGGATCTCGAACGTCTTTTCTGATTTGTGCGACTTTGCCACGACGTTTCTCCGTTATCTTTCCCTGACCGATCACTCATTGGTATAGTTCCTAACCGGCAACAAGATGATCGGAAGCTTTACCTTTAAGAGGCTTCCGCATCGACGTTACCGAGCACCGGACGATAGAGCCGAGCACTCTCAGCCGTCCTTTGAAATTTCTTGTAAATGCCTTAGGAAAACTCTTGGTGAAAACTAACGGAATTCTTTGATCAGTTATGTCCCCGGCAGAGAATCACTTATACGAGTTTGAGCCGTTCGTCCTTGATGTTCGTAGTCGGATTCTGCTCAATAACGGCGTCACCGTGCGTCTGACACCGAGAGCTTTTCAGATCCTGCTGGTGCTCGTGCGACGCGCCTCGGAGGTCGTGGATAAGGATCAATTGATGAAGGAGGTGTGGCCCGACATCTTTGTCGAAGAAGGGAATCTGTCGCGCAACATTTACGAGCTGAGAAAGGCGCTCGGTGATGATCATGCTGGGCCCCGCTACATAGAGACCATCCCCAAGGTCGGTTACCGGTTCATCGCGCCGATGAAGGTGTCAGTGGTTGAGGCCGCGCCGACTGTATCTTCGGGCATGGAGAGCGGCACCACAGTTATTGAGAAACATACGTTTGCTCGTGTCATCAGCGAAACCGTCGAGGGAACGGACTTGCCTGTGTATTCCGCGGCGGCATCACCGGTCGTCGATGTGCCTACGCTGCTGCAACCCGCAGTCGCGCGCCAAACGAAAAAAGTCAAACTGGCCGTGGCAGTCGTGGCGGTCATGTTACTCGCTGTAGCCCTTGGGAAGTTTTTTTATCGGAAATACGCGCACGCCTCTCCGCCCGTAACTCGCGCGAAAAGCACGCTAATGAGGTTGACCACCAACAACTCCCAGGATACCACGCCTTCATGGTCTCCCGAGGGGAGCAAGATTGCATTTACCAGCAATCGAGAGGGCAAGACAGAGATCTACGTGATGAATACGGATGGCTCCAATGTTTCGCAACTCACTAACAATCTGGCTGACGATGGCACTCCGAAATGGTCCCCAGACGGCCGCAGAATTCTTTTCCATAGCGATCGGGACGGCAACTGGGAGATTTATGTGATGAACGCCGACGGCTCGAACCAGACCCGGCTCACCAGGAACTATGCGGATGATCGCGGGGCTTCATGGTCTCCAGACGGAAGTCGGATCTTGTTCTCCAGCAATCGCGACAATGAAAACCCATATAACTTCGACATCTACGTGATGAATGCTGACGGCTCGAACCCGAAAAGAATCGTCGACGATCCCGAGTACGATGCGGACCCGAATTGGTCGCCCGATGGTCAGAAGATCCTTTTTGTGACTGCGAGAAACGGCAACTACGATGTGTTCGAGATAAACGCTGACGGCACTGGGCAGCGGAACCTGACTCCCGATAGCAACAAAGCAGATATATGGCCAGTGTGGTCACCCGACGGCAATAACATCGCGTTTGTTAGGAACCCGGAAGGTAAGGAGCAGATCTTTGTCATGGACGCCGACGGCGGCAATCTCATCCGAGTGACAAACAACGCCGCGAATAATTCGGCGCCGACGTGGTCGTCCGACGGTTCGATGCTTGTTTTCCCGACCGACCGCGATGGTAACTGGGAAATCTACGTGATGAGCGTGGAGGGCGAGTTGTCCCGGCTGACCAATGATGCGGCGGACGACCTCACCCCAGACTGGTCTCCCGATGGCAGCAAGATCGCGTTCTCAAGTAATAGGGCGGGCAAACAACACATATACACAATGGACTCCGACGGAAGCGCAGTGGTCCAAATAACGAACACATCGGCGGATGACACCGAGCCGGTTTGGTCACCCGACGGCAAACGCATCGCGTTCGTTCGCACGGAGGATCGGAACCAGAACATCTATGTAATCAATGCTGATAGCAGTAAGGAGACGAGGCTCACAACAGAGGCAGCGATTGACATGTATCCGAAATGGTTACCCGATGGGAGGATCGTTTTTACCAGCAACCGTGCTGGCCAGAGAGAAATTTACTTGATGGATGGAGATGGATCGAATGTCACGAGGTTGACCACAATCGGGGTGCATCAGGCCGCTTGGTCCAGGGATGGAAAGAGAGTCGTATTCGTCAGACGCGATGTAGAAAAAATGGCCGGCGGCTCTTGGGTCCAGGTGAACGTTATGGATGCTGATGGCGGCAACATTCGAATGATAACCAGAACTCCGAATTCCAAGTTTGATCCGTGCTGGTCGCCGGACGGTCGAACCATATCGTTTACCGTTGAGAAGTTGGGCCGGTTGGCAAACCTCTTTCAGGTTGATTCTGATGGCGCCAATCTCCGACGATTGACTGCTGGCCCAAGGTTTGACGACCGGCCTGTATACTCTCCCGACGGTTCAAAGCTCGCCTTTGTCAGTAACCGCGACGGCAATTCTGAGATTTACGTGTTGACTCTTCGTTAACACCGCCGGCCGGAGAAACTTCAGTAGATCGAGGGTGGCTTCGTCGGCCCAGTGAACATCTTCGATAACTAGGAGGGTCGAAGTATGGTTTTGCAGCTTATCAAAGGCAGCGGAAAAGATAGCCGCACGTAGTGGGGATAGCGTGTCGATCTTGATTCGAAAGAGATGCTTGACGCGCGCCCATTAAGGGTCCAATAACGAGTCCTTAGAGTACCTTTGACTACCTTACGGTGCTATCCATGCCGCAAGTTTCACGGCAGACGATAATGCCATGCAAGACGTGCTTCCGTAATCGGCGCGGCCGGGGCGTCAACAGGCTGCCCAGACTCTTCGTCCCTCTTCGCGATCGTCAGGATGTAACAAAGGGTTCTCAGAATCCCACTCGGACCGTTATCGCCAAGCGAGTCTGCAAAATCGTGCCAAAACTTGACTCCGAGATGGCCTACCAGTCCTTATATATATATGCATTATAACCCTGCGCTTTGCGCTGATCGCTCCATAGTGCACATTAACTTGTTAGGTGGCGTCATCGTTGCCCTGGCCGAATCCATATCGTCGTAGCGACACCTGTCTCGCAAAACAATCCGATGAGAAACAGTGTTTACGATCAGAACGTAAAATCGCGCGTCAGTTTGACCTGGAGACTGTATGTGGGGCGCTCCAAACCAGCACCGGTGCTTTGGTTGTAGATGATAAATAGATCGCTGTTGGGCCGGTAGATATAACGGAGCCGCACGTTGATAGTTGAAAGCCGAGCCGCCGAGTTCAGTTGGACCAGCGCGGAAGTGAGCAGCTTGCGTGAGAAGTTGTAATTCACTCTGCCGGCAAAGAGACTGGTGCTGAAGTTTCCTTCAGGTAAACGCACTCTGTTGTAACTCTCTGATAGGTCCAACAGCAGGTGTGAATTCGGTCGCCAGGTGATCCCGCCCGAGGTCTCATATCTCTTTCCCGTGTAAAAGTCTCCCCACTTCTCTCGCACATTAAAAATGATGCGCTTGCTCACGTCGGTTGTGTAAGAGACTCGCGGTCGGTTGAAGTGATATGTACCAACGGGAATAACGATGCCAGGGCGAATCTCAAATGGCTCAGAGAGCACATCAGTCACGTCTTCGATAGGTCGGAAGAAAAACTCCGAAGAGTTCTTGAAGATGGT
>JBKPQV010000016.1:0-5717 GCA_046734235.1 Acidobacteriota bacterium | reverse complement strand
GGATGAGGACGCAGAGGACGATGAAGACGACATAACTCACTGAGGACCCTACATGACAGCAATCGACGCCCACGACTTGCCTCCACCCGATCGGCGAAGGTATCCCCGCTATTATGTCTTTACGCGGCTCATGCTAGCGATCGAAGATGAAACCTTAAAAGAATCAATTGGCATAGGTGAGCCGAGTGACATCAGTCTCGGTGGGCTCCGCGTGCGAAACCTGCCAGCATGTCCAAATGTTAAAGTTGGGGATCAGTTAGGCCTTTTGTTGCTGGATACCGACGATTCACTATCTTTGCAAGGTGAAGTAGTCCATCATGGTACGTCAGACACTTTTGGCGTCGAGTTTCAGGAATTATCGACCACCCAGCAACGAGCTGTAGAAGAAATGATCGGGCGGTTACATTCGCGTCTCTAGTTAAGATAAGTTTAGCTTGGACAAACAATCAGCCAAAGAAACTATTGCTCGCGCTACCGCCGAAGTCGCTGGTCCACCTACACGTGTTGTTCTGCGGATTATCTTCATCTTCCTCCTGGTTGCGGTCCTCCTCTGGGTAGTGGTAAAGCTGACCGGCGTTATTCTGCTCCTGGTGTTATCGATCTTTTTTGCTTACCTCGTTTCACCTCTCGTCGACTTTTTCGGAAAACCTCGAACAATCAAAGGACGCACGATTGCAATACCCAGGTCTGCCGCGATCGTTCTGTCCTACCTGATCATCCTTGCAACAATCATTATTGCCGTATTTGTGATCCTTCCCAGCTTGAGCAATCAATTTCCCGAGTTTACAACTCAAGCGAAAGGTTACTGGAAATCACTCGGTGAAAAATCGACACAACTCAACGAATACTTTAAATCTCGACGTATGCCAGGCCCGCTTGTTAATGCAGTGGATAGCGCAGTGCCAAAGCTCATTGAAAAGGTTAGCGCGACTGTAAGTGAATTGGTCACCTCATCCTTTGCATATCTAACTTTTCTTCCCTGGCTAATCTTAATCCCGATTCTCGGCTTCTTCCTTTTAAAGGATGTCGAGAGTTTTCGACGTTCGGCACTGCAGATGTTGCCGCGTGGCAGATGGCGTTGGCGTGGTGACGAATTCTTCCAGGACGTCAACAGCACACTCGCGGCCTATACTCGAGCTCAACTCACCGCGTGCCTCTTAATCGGCGTTGTTTGCGGCATAGCGTTCACGCTACTGGGCCTTCCTGGCGGTTTGGTCATGGGGGTAATCGCCGGTGTGTTTGAATTTGTCCCGCTTGTTGGTCCATTGCTGGTAGCCGTAATGGCTGGCTTACTTGCACTCTTTCATGCTGGACCATTCAACGCTTTTTTGGTGCTACTTTTTCTTGGAGTCCTGCGAATCGTCCATGACTATTTCACCTATCCGCGACTCATCGGCCAGGGCATTCATTTGCACCCGCTTGCGGTTATCTTTGCGATTTTGTCAGGTGCTGAACTTGGCGGAGTCGCCGGGATATTCCTGGCTATTCCAGTTGTTGCGATACTAACGGTGAGTTATCGACATTGGATGGAACATCGAGGGAGTGAGGGCTTAGCGGATTTACTGGAACCGACACCAGTAGCAGCTACAACTACATTACCTGCTCTACCTGCCGAAACACTAGGAACGCAGCATCAGTCGCCACAGGTACATCAACATCATCACATTGATAATCATCCCGACCTCGATACCACGCCAGAGGACATGGCTCGCGTCCGACCCGATTTAACAACGGGCGAGTTAAAGATGCCTGAGTAACCCACTCTACCCTTTAGTAACCCACCTAGAACAAACACGAGCCATGGTCCTGGGAGCCCACGCGTCCCCGCGTGCCCGTTCGGCCAAGCTTCACCTCGCTTGGAAATCTTAATCACATTCCGACGGCTTACGAATGAGAGTTAGTGTTGGCCAACGGGCACGCGGGGACGCGTGCGCTCCCAGAACCAGGGCCTGTTCTTGTTCTAATTGGGTTACTAAAGGCAAGAGTCTTCTGCCACTCGCAGACGTCCGGCTTACGAATGAGAGTTAGTGTTGGCCGACGGGTACGCGGGGACGCGTGCGCTCCCAGAACCAGCGCTCGTTTTTGTTCTGAAGATTTACTAAAGGGATGGGAAAGTTCGGATCTACTTTTCCATCAGCTTCACAAATCTCTTGAAGTGATGCTCTGCGTCGTGAGGTCCCGGTGCAGCTTCAGGGTGATACTGAACTGAAATGATTGGTAGGTTTTTGTGGCGCATTCCTTCCAAACATTGATCGTTGAGATTGATGTGCGTGATCTCCACTTCTGGAGGCAAGCTCTTTGCATCAACCGCAAAGCCGTGATTGTGAGAAGTGATCTCAACACCTCTCCCGGACACTTCTTTTACAGGTTGATTGCCGCCCCGATGGCCGAAGACTAGTTTGAAGGTGCTGCCTCCAAAGGCTCGACCCAGTAGTTGGTGTCCAAAGCAAATTCCGAAAAGCGGGACCTTAGCCTTCAATAGCTCTTTAATCTCCTGCACCTCTTGATTCATCGACGCAGGGTCGCCTGGTCCATTCGAAAGGAAAATTCCGTCCGGCTTGTAGGCTAGAGTTTGTGCGGCTGAAGTCGAAGCAGGAACAACTGTGGTGCGCACACCAAGTTGAGCCAACTCGCGCAACGAATTCCGCTTCACCCCAAAGTCATAGCAAACGACATGAAAGCGTTCTGCGCCTTCAGCAGGAACATCGTAGGGCTCTTTCGTCGTAACCACACTCGCCAACTCCCGATTCTCCATTGGTGGCGACTGGAGTGCTTTTTGCACAAGACTCTTTTCGTCGATGTCGATACTGGAGAGACAAGCTCGCATCGCACCTTTATCACGAATGTGACGAACGAGCGCGCGAGTATCGATTCCTTCGATGGCTACGATATTCCAGCGTGTCAGGTACTCGGCAAGACTCTCTTCCGCGCGCCAATTTGAAGTCAGACGACTCGCTTCACGAACGACAAACCCTTCAACCCATGGCCGTCCGGATTCTGAATCCGCTTCGTTAACGCCGTAGTTTCCGATCAGCGGATAAGTCATACAAACGATCTGACCAGCGTAAGAAGGATCCGTTAGCACTTCCTGGTATCCGGTCATCGAGGTGTTAAAGACAATCTCGCCGCAAACTTCTCCGTTTGCGGCCCACGATCGCCCACGAAACGCGCGACCGTCTTCTAAAGCTAACAAGGCCTTTGTTTGGTTAGACATATTGTTGATTGTTGATTGCTGATTGCTGATTTTTGAATGTTGATTCTGAATACCGTTTACAGTACCAAACCCAATCAATCAACAATCAGCAATCAAAAATCAGCAATTCATTGTCCGCTCTTAATAAACTGTTCCGCTTCGTTCATCCAACGTTTGCTGGTTCGGTACTTGTATGCTGGTGCTGTCTTCACTGCTTCAATGCATTCCTGCATCAAGCTCGCTGCTTCACGACGGTGACCCAAGCCTGCATGGGCGCGGCCCATCAAATATAGACCTTCCGGATCTGAAGGGCGCTGTTCGAGAAATTGCTGGAGCGTTGTTCGGGCGTCCTCAAACTGTCCGGCGGCAATATAGGTAGCTGCTACTTCGCGCCACACTTCGTGCAGTGAGTGCGCGGGGTTACGCGAAACAACCTGCTCGAAATGTTGGATCGCATCCGCATAACGCTTTTGACTCCTGGCGATTCTCCCAAGCTGATAACTCGCATCAATCTCTTCCGGATCGATTTGTATTGCCCGTTCAAATCGTTCCCGCGCTTGTTCAAGCTCGCCTCGGCTTTGATGAATTAAGCCGAGATTGTAATGCGCTGACGCATCAGCAGGATTCAAAGTTGCCGACTCCAGGTTTTGTTTGAAAGCAGCTTTTGCTCTCTGCTGTCCCATAAAGTCGGTGAAGTAACCTCTGAGCAAAATGAAAACAAGAAACAGAAGGAACGGAGAGCCCAGTATGTGGCGGAACAGTCCGAACAAAACGGGAGAGATAATGACCACTGCGACAACCGTGCACGCGGAAACAGCGATCGCCCGCCAAGTTGAAAGCCGAAAAACTTCCCTTACGCTCAGAATCATACCGATCAGAAAGAGAACAACTTTTGGCAACCGAAAGAGCGATTCCGAGATTGCCACCGGGTTATTGAGCTGACGCGAAGCTTCAGCCCACTCCGGAGAATTCGGCAAGATCGCGCGAACCTGGTCCACCTGTTGCAACATGCTGCTTATGTGAGTAGCTTGAATCCCTGTGTAATGAAAGAAAGCCGCAATCAAAATCGCAGCCGCGTTTGTAGCAGTAAGGACATATAGCATCGTGGCGGCTAATGGAGCGTATTCCTGCGTAAGCACGACCCGAAAGCTACCCCGTCGATCAAAGATATTGGCAATCAAGGTCAAGATGGGAACAAAAATAACGGCGACCAAAACTACTGTCATTGCCCCCTGGTAAAGCTCACCCCACATGATCCCGCTTGAGCTCCACGTCGCGGCTCCGGCAAATCGTTTTGCAACAAACGTGTACGCAGCTTGACTAACAAATGCAATTACTGCGATCGGCAATAGTGAGGCGCGATCACGGGCTTCGCGCAGGCCGCGAAGCGGTGCATAGAAGATCATCAAAATCAGACGCAACCAACCAATCATATGAATCGGTAAAACCGGGAACTACTGCGGCGAGTCATTTGCAGGCACATCCTGAGCATCGGGATTGTACGAAGCTGGAGGCGGCACCGGGGACGAAATGTTTTCATGATGAATCACACTCGCCACTCCCAATGGCCAATACCGGAACAACGCTTTTCCATAAATGTACTTTTTCGGAACCAGGCCCCAGATTCGCGAGTCGCTTGAGTTGTCTCGATTGTCGCCCATTACGAAGTAATAGTTTGGTTTGATGTAAATCGCTGCTGCTGATCGATGAGAAAGATTGAGTCGTGGATCAAGATATGTTTCATCCAGATCCCGGCCATTTACTCTGACCATTCCCTCGTGAATCTCTACCGTGTCGCCTGGCAAACCTATGACTCGCTTGATGTAACTCTTAGAGGGATCGTCAGGAAACCAGAACACCACGATGTCGCCTCTATCAACCTTTGGGGCCCAGCGAAAATCGTCGTAGTAGATCAGCTTATTGACGAAGATTCTTTCGCCATCGTGCAGGCGCGGCAACATCGACGTGCCCTCGACTTTCACGGGCTGCACAATGAAAACCACCACCAACGCAGCAATCATGAGGGCAAAGATGAGGTCACGAAGAAGTAATCGTGCTTCCGACCAAAGGTCATCACGCGATGACTCTTCAGGTTTGTGAACCTGAATATCCTTGTCGTCATCAATGTGTACGCCGCCGAACGGCGGTGGCTTGCGTCGTCTAATTCCGAACATAAAGGTCAATCAGATCGAGGTCTGCTGGGCGTCGGCGTCCTCGACGATTTTGAGGTTATCTTTCACCAAAGCGCTTGTCAAACAGGCTTGTGAAGCTAGGGAAAAGATCTATTGGTCATTGATCATTTGACATTTATCATTTTCCATTTTTAAGACGCTCGGCGCGGCAGACGTGTCCCATTTTGCTTTAGACAAAATTCCTCACTCCGGAGGAGACAAGTATGCTGAATGTCAGAGCCGAGAACCTAGAGTAAGGTAAAGCGAACAACTTTACTCGAGGAGAGCGACAATGACAGCGACGCAAATTCATTCGACCATCATCCCGCGCGATTACGACATCTTCATCGGCT
>JBKPQV010000015.1:0-7348 GCA_046734235.1 Acidobacteriota bacterium | reverse complement strand
AGATAGGCTTGTGCTTCAGCTTCCGAAATCGGAGCGGAGGTCATGGTCTTATCCGTCTCCAGTTTTTGTCGGAAGTGTCCCTGCAAAACGTTGTAACGATCCTTTTGGACGTAGTTGCGCAGCTCCTTCTCCATCTCTTCAAACGTCATTTGAAACGCTTGTCGGAAAGCGTCTTCCTTAGAGACAGAGGTGCTCAATAGATCGACGAATTTGCCGAGCCGGTCAACCATTCCTTCTTTTCCGATAATCAGATAGTGCATCAACGCCCACGATTCGGCGTAGAAAATGCTCTGCTTATTACGTTCGTTGTAATGAGGTGACTTGTGATCAACTTCAAAGAGTGTCCGGAACGGTAGCATCTTGCTGTCACGCAGGAGGTAGACGTGATTTCCAATTGCTTTACCGAGTTCAAATTTCTGATCGTTGCTGATGTTGAAAGTGCTGTAATACTCAGCCAGGCCTTCATTGAACCATGCTGGTGCCCGCCCCATGGTGTTGTTTACCAGCAAGTGTGTGTATTCATGAAAGATGACGTTAAAGGGATCTTGCGTTCCATTTAATTCAGTGGTTAGCGTTATGTAGTTGACGTCTTCGCCGGCCTGAAAGTACCCGACCAGATTCGGTCCCGGTTTAAAGGGTCTATACGAACTTTCGCTTTTGAAAACCACAACAGTAGTTGACACCGGTGTTGTGAATCTCATACGCGGAAACAGGTAAGTAAAGACATCGCGAAACTGTTCGAGGCGAACAGCAACCTGCCGTATCTCTTTCTCGCTGCCATTGCCAATCAGAAAAAAGTTTTTGGATTGAACGCTCGTCCAGGTGTCTTTACCTGCAACGACATGAGCGTTAAGAGCTATTAGAAACAGACAGGAAAGCGCGAGGGAAAAATGTTTTGGTCTCAGCATATTAACTCTAGTGAAGGGAGTGAAGGAATTCACCAAGGAAGCGCATTATAAGAGGTGGCTAGGACTGCGACAAGTTGTTCCGGCAAGAGATTCTCAAAATACCACCAACCGCAGTTGGTGGATCGTTCATACCTAACCTACAAAACCGCAGCGACTGCACGCGAGCGAATACCACCAACCGCAGTTGGTGGATCGTTCACACCTAACCTACAAATCTCAGAATCGTTCCTAGGCTAGGTTTGAACAATCCACCAACTGCGGTTGGTGGTATTCCGAACTCCCATTCGAGCATTTCTGTAGGCTAGGTATGAACAATCCACCAACTGCAGTTGGTGGTATTCCAGAAGCTGGTCAGAACGATGTTGTTAGAGGGCCGGATCTCAAATCTTAAATCGAAGATCTCAAAGTTTGTTACCTGATCAGATATTTGGGATAACGACCCGTTGGCTGTGAGATCTAAGATTTGAGATTTGAGATCCAAGGGAGGGCAAGACCACCTTCCCGACCTTTAAGCTAGTTAAGGCACAAGCTTGAAATCGGCCGGAACAAACTCAACCGATGTCACGACTCCATCGGTCTTTACTTTTGAGTCAGGCACAGGCAAGTAGCAAACTACCACTGGATTCTCCGGCCTGCGCGGCCCGCAGGTTATGGTTCCTTTGACGTCTGCTGTGAAAGTAGTACGCCTGACTTTTTGAAACGCTTCAGCTTTCAAACGCAAGGTTTTGGCAGGTGTCTGCACCAAAAAAACGAGTCCGTTTGCATCACACTCTATTCCCAAAAGTAAACCTTGCACCTGGGTCTCACCCTTTGCTGGAATGTGTAGTGATTCGCGTAATTCCATGGAAGGATCGCTTATCACCTGTTCGCTTGCCGGTTCAATCGGTGTTGTTGCCGCCAGACCCCGTGCCCGCCTCGCTGCTTCTCTTTCAGCTAACTGGTTCTCGATGTCAGTCATGGTTCTTAGTAGCAGCAGCGCATGACTGTATACAGCAGCCTCTACGTTTCCCTTGACCACCTGTTCGAGCAATGGTCGCGCTTGCCTGTAGTCGTCGTTGTGCATGTAAAGCTGGCCCAACATGTATTTGAAATCGAGCCGGCCAGGCGACCGCTGCAAAGCGTGCTTTAGCAAATCAATTGTCGGATCAATCTCCGAACCAGAAATGAGATTCACATATGCCAACAGGTTGTAAGCGTCTGGCAAATCAGGCCGCAGCGAAATCGACCTTTTCAACGCCGCCCGCGCTTTCGTTGCTACTTCAGGAGCGTAACCCAATGAAGGTTTCATGTTTACGCCTTGTGGATTACAAAGCGCCGACGCGTAATAGAAGTGTACGAGGGCGTTCTGCGAATCAGTTGCGATTGCCTTTTCCAAACTGGGAACGGCCTCTTTGAATCTACCTTGACGGTAACGAAGCATTCCCAGCGATTCGTGAGCGAGTGTCAGGTCTGGTTTTAGCGCAATGGCCCGTTGAAGATAGGTCTCCGCCTCAGGTCGATTGCTATGGACCAGAAGATCGCCGAGATATGCTTGCACTTGAGCCTCGGAAATCGGTGACGACGTCATACGGAAATCGTCAGCTGGTTTTTTGGTTATGGAACTCTCGGTGAAGCGATAGCGATCCTGGAGAACGTAGGTGCGTAGTTCTGCCTCCATAGTTTCAGGCGATGTTTTGAAAGCCTTTTGAAATGCCTGTTCGAGTGGGGTCCCGCCGTGCAATAAATCGACGAAGGTCATTAACTGGTCTGCCCGGGCCCCGCTCTTGTTGAGCATCAAGAAGTGCAACAGTGCCCACGACTCAGCATAAAAAATGGTTTGCTTTTGGCTCTCGTTGTAGTGGGGGGATTTCGAATCGACCTGAAATAACACACGCAAAGATAACATTGGGTTTTGGTGAAGCGAGGTCACATGTCGCTTGATTGGTCGCCCAACAACGACTCTCTGATCACTAACGAGGCCCAACGTGCTATACAACTCGGCGAGGCCTTCATTAAACCATGCTGGCGAACTCCCGAACGCGTTGTTTACCAGCAAGTGCGTGTATTCATGAAAGATGATGTGGTACGGATCCTGCTCGCCGCGTACTTCATTGCTCAATGTGATGTAGTTGACGTCCTGGCCGGGTTGAAAGTAGCCCGCATTGTTATCGCTCGTTTTAAAAGGCCGATATGATGCGTCGTCCTTAAAAACGATCACCGTTGTGGGAACAGGCGAGTCGTCATTTGTTCTTAAGAACACTTGTGAAACTACTTCACGAAACTGCTCGAGGCGCGCAGCAACCTGGCGGATATCTCTTTCGCTTCCATTCCCGATCAACAAAAGATGTTTTGATCGCACAGTGACCCACGTGTCGCGGGCATAGACCGCTGGCAGGTCACTCGCAAGAATGACAAGACAAGCTACTAGTAGAACAACACGCCTAAGCAACATGGTTCTGTGAGCGAACGCAGAGAACGCGTCGGAGAGACTGCGGGATTATAAGTAGGTCAGTTGCCGACCGACAAGAATTTTTAAGGACCGTAGATAGATGATTTCGCGAGGCTGAACCCGTATTCCATGTTTGCCCACAAAGGAACTGGTTGTCCGTCTTTGATTGCAGGCTTGAATTTGATCTCACAGGCGGCCCGAATTGCGCTCTCAGTCAACCCGTAAGGCAGCCGTCTCGCAACTCGGATTCGATCAATCTCACCATTTGGCCCTAGTAACACTTTGAGTACTACGACACCCTGAACACCGATTCGTCGAGCTTCTTCGGTGTACCTTGGCTCAGGCCGCGCAAGGATTTCGGGCTTAACGTCGACTTCTTTTAACTGAAAACCTTTGATCGTTGCGGGATCGTCCATTAGGTGTGCCAGCGTCCCGTCGTCGGTGCAACGATAGTCCTGGTTTTTTTCGGCGGTTACTTGAGGTGCTCTTGGTCCGACGTTCTTAGGAGTCTTAGTTGGTACTGGTTCTGGCGACGGCGTTGGTGAAGCAACAGGTACCTTGCGTCGACCTGACTGCCCGGCAATGGCGAAAGTCAGCGCCAGCGTCGCAATGATGATCATTAATATCCTGGTCATCTTTGAGAACTCTACTGATAGCGGTACGTGGTAACGAAGTTTACTCAACTCTGGAAGCTGCTTCAAATAGAAAGCCTGCTCTTTGCAGAACAGGCTTTATACAAACCTCTAAGACCGAAGACTCAAACTATTCTTCAGGACCGGTGCAAGTTGGACCGTGAAGCGCGGGGATCTTTTGACTAATGATTGGATAGTTTGGAGCTTCGTCAATATTTATCTGGGTCCAATGTGCATATTGATCGGGCACATTGGTATCAGCGAAGATAGCTTCTACCGGACACTCTGGAACGCAGGCGTCGCAGTCGATACAAGTATCAGCGTTGATATAGAGACGATCGGGCAATTCGTGAAAAGCTTCTACGGGACAAACAGCAGCACAGTCGGTGTACTTGCAATCGACGCATAATTCAACAACAACATAGGTCATTGGGGAAGTAAGCTCCTTTCGTGATAGCCAAATAGTTATTCAGTATTATGCGTTATGTCAACAAGAAAAATTTTGATTAGTCAGTGGTTAGTTGTCAGTAGTCAGTGGTAAGTAGTCAGCTCATGCCTTTAGTAACCCGCTTAATCTAATCACCGACACTGGTCCTGGGAGCGGACGCGTCCCCGCTGCGCAACACGAACCTCTAATCGCAAGACGGCGCATCACATGTTCATTATCCAATAGAGAGCAATCTAGGCCGACGGGCACGCGGGGACGCGTGCGCTCCCAGGACCAGCGTCCGTGTTTAGACTAAGCGGGTTACTAAAGGCATGACAACTGACTACCGACAACTGACAACTGACAACTGACAACTGACTACTGACAACTGACTACTGACAACTGACTACTGACAACTGACTACTGACTACTGACTACTGCTCACTAAGTACTTACGACAAATCTTGCGATTCGAATTTCCCAAGCCCCTTCGCTGGCGCGTTTTTCCAATCGTCCTGGACCATGGATCGTCTTGTTGATGGCAGGATCCCCTTCATAGGTGACCGTAGAAGGTCCGGAAATCGTTACGTCCAGTTGATCCGAAACATCGACATCAATCTTCGACACACCCTTGCTGTCCACAACTCCCTTTGCTGCGTGCAAATTGTGTGTGTCAATTTTTGCGGCACCGCTCGTATCGATGTCGATGACTTTCGTAGAGCCGGAAACCTTGATTTGTGGCGCGCCTTCTGAATCGATTTCAAACTTTTCGTTTTTCAAGCCTGACACGTCAACCTTACCGGCACCGGAGACGGTCAAACCATCGAGATTGGGCACTGAAATCCTGATGATTACGGGCTCGCTCACCGAATAGTTTTGTATGTTTTTCAAGCGCAGTATGCCACCACTTACTTCGGTACTGATCAACGACAGGATATTGTTATCGCCTTCAATTTCCAGGCTCTGTGTTTTTTGACAAACGGCCTCGATATTGAAAGCCCCTTCAGTTGAAATAGAAGTGAATGCCGCGACTTCTCTTTTTTGTACTTCTCGCTTTCCCGAGCCTCTTACTCCCTCGCGCATATGGTGTTTGCAACCAGCCACTAGTAGAGAGAGCAAAAACAGAATTACGAATAGTTTCTTTGTCATCATCTTCCTCAGTTCTCGCGTCGCGCATACTCAAGGGTGCGAGTTGTATTGTCGGTAACACTACCAATTGGTTCACCAAAAGTCTGTGCTGCAGATGGACGCAGTTCGAGTGGTGGCGGTTGAGGTTGCATGACATAGCGCTTAGGTTCTGATGAGCCAGTGAGCCGCGACAGATTTCTGATCAACAGAATCTCAGTTAAGCATACCATCAGAAATGTGAAGAGCATGAAGACCGCAATAAAATCGACCGGAAACCCAGCCCCCTTAAGAGCAAGTGAACCACCTAACATGATTCCCAGCGCGCTTATGGCAATTAAGGTTATCGCGGTCAAGAGAGCCGTCATCGGAGCTGTTTTGCCAGGCTCTGGTTTTTCTCTCAGGTTCATACCACAACGATTGCAGTAGCTGAGGGTTGCTGTGATTGGAGTTCCGCAGTTGGCACAGTACATCTTTGATTCCTTTCGGGGAAGCCACTACCTCAGGAAACGGAGCGGATGCTCGATAGGTTCCACCTATCTGCCAGGAACGTACGTAAACCAGAAATAGATTGCCTGTGCAATACCAATAAAGAGCCCTATTATTGCGCCAAATAGCTCAATTGTCTTTAGATGATGGGATGCCACTGAAAGCACAAGCTCTTCAAGCTTCTCAATTGGGTAATCAGATACCTTCTTACGGACCAGTCCGCCCACGTCGAACTCAGCGATTGCTACAGGCAGACGTTCGCGAGCCGCATCGGTAATTCGTCCCACTAGAGCGGTGCTGGCTTTTTGCATCGAATTTATCGAGACGTGGTCGCCAAGCCGTCCAATGGGTGCTATCAGTAGTCTTTCCACTTGTGAGGCCAATACGGCGTTGACTGTCTGCGCCGTGTCGTCACGCGATAATAAGCTCAGCAAACCACGAGTTAAGAAGTTCTTGGCATGTTGCACAGACTCAGGATCGATCTGATTCATTACCTCGACGATAGTCTGCGGGCGCAATTTCTCGATAGCATCACTGAAATAACTGGAGATCGACGATGTCAGACCTTCGCTTCTAACGATTTCCAATAAACGATTCGCGACCTGGTCCTTCAAATCGTCAAACTTGTCGCTATCAAATTGGCCAATTACTTCGGTCAGCGGGCGGGCCAGAAAGTTATCGATCGTCGAATTTAAGAACGCCTCAGCCTCCTGCTCAAAAGCCGGGCCACGCAGGTACTCCTCGATCCGTTTAGGAAGTGTCTTGTTAACCAGGTCATCGACTTCGCGATGAATTCGTTCGCGCGAGATAAAGATCTTCTTAATGAGCGAAAGTTGTTCGTAATATTGATCGACCTCGAGTTTTATCAAGGAGCCGATCTGCTTTCGCGTTGTTTGACTGGTAGCGATGTCTGCGAGGTGATGAACAATAGGAGGAACTTGTTGACCGATTCGTTCCTTAATGAATGTGACTGTGTCGGGCGTAAAGGTTTCGCCGAGTGTGGCATGACTCCTGGCCAGGTCATCTAAGCGACCGGCTACAAAGTCGCGTACCCTTTGGTCGAAACCATCGTCGCTAAGCGTGCGTTGCAAACGTCGCTGCAAAAAATCCAGGACCTGTTCGAGCGAATTGGAACTGACCATATCGCCGACCCGCCGCTTCGACAACTCATCCACTTGCTTATCAACAAAACGAGTGATTGCTTCCGCCGTCTCTTCGCTCTTAAGCATCGTCGCAATGTACTCAGCAAGTCGGTACTGCAATGCGGAAATGGTGTCGAGAATTGGCGCGCGTGCCTGTGATGGCAAGGCATCGATGAACGACGGGTAGACCCGAGCCA
>JBKPQV010000014.1:0-6294 GCA_046734235.1 Acidobacteriota bacterium | reverse complement strand
TACTAGAACTCAATGAATCGTGTAGGGTAAGTCAGCGGGGGCGAGCCACCCTTCCCTACTTGTTCTTTCCAAGTGAGAACTGCTTGTTCCTTCCAAGTCAGACTCCATTCGTTTGGCTCTAAGATCTGCGTAATCGGGCGTAATCTGTGGATAAAACTTCTCATCCGGACGATCTGTTAATACGAAAATAGTTATAGCGTTATTAGTTCTACGGAGTAGTTCAATAGGGACAAAAACATGGGCCGGAAAATTGAAGTCGTCGATTACGATCCGCATTGGATAGCAGAATTCGAAAAGGAATCAGCCATGCTTGCGCGGATCTTTGGTCAGCGACTTGTGGACATCCAGCACATTGGCAGCACCGCCGTTCCAAACCTCGCCGCTAAACCAATCATCGATATTCTGATCGTCTTAGACCATACCGACGATATCAATTCATTCAATTCATTTATGGAAGCACTGGGTTATCGCGTCCGTGGTGAGTGCTTAGACGCGATTATCCCTGGCACCCCCGGGAGGTTCTATTTCACCAAGGAGACGAATGGCATTCGGTCTCATCATGTGCACATTTGCGCGACAGGACACGCAGACATTCTGGACAAGCTCGCCTTTCGTGACTATCTGCGTGCACACGAAAGCGTGGCACTCAAGTATGCAGAGTTGAAACGTCGCCTGGCCATAGACAATCGTTTCGACAATGTGGGTTACATGCGCGGCAAAGATGGATTAGTGAAGTCAGTGTTGGAAGATGCGCGGCGCTGGAAAAAACATGGGATCTCAGATCGCAAATCTTAGATCTCACAGCGACAATGATGCCTACTTGAAAACAGTTCTTGCTTATGCTTTCCGCTGGTACACTACTCACTAATATAACGATCAGTGGAGGTGACGAAATGAGATGCTTTAACTTCGCTTTACTGTTGGTTCTGTCTCTCCACATTGCTGCATCGACCCCAGGCCAAAGACCTGGCGCTACCAATCAGGGCTCACCAAGCCAAACCACCGAGGAGGAACTGAAGCGTCTGGACCGTAGTCTCGATGATGCCTTTCTGCGTGGTGACAAGAAAACCTTTGAGCGCGTTCTGGGAGATGAAATGATCGCTGTTAGTTCTCAAGGAGATGTTGCGCGAAAAAAGGATATTCTCAGTCAGATATCACTTCCGCCTCCGGAACTAAAGCTCTCCATTGTTGCCGAAGATGTTCAGGTCTTTTTGTTCGGCGATACGGCTATCGTCAGTAGCCGCAAGACTATCAAACAGCAGACACGCGATGGATCATTTTCTGATCAGGTTCGTGATACCAATACCTATGTTCGCCGTGCTGACCGTTGGCAACTAATCGCATCGCAACAATCAAAACTGCCTCCTCCCTATGCTGCTAAGGAGGTTTCATTTGATCTGGAGATTAGCGACGCTTCGATCAGAGGGAGCGAAAATGCCAAAGTTGTGATGGTTGAATTCTCTGATTACCAATGCCCTTTGTGCCGTGGATTCGTGGCAGAAACCTTCAAGCAGATCGAAAAGGAATACATCGATAGCGGTAAGGTTGCGTTTCTTGTTCGCCAGACGCCATTAAGCGACATTCATCCGGATGCCTTCAAGGCAGCGGAGGCTGCGCTATGCTCCGCAGCGCAACAAAAGTTTTGGGAAATGAACGACAGACTTTTCCAGGAACCGATGGCACTCAAAGTGATTGATTTGGTAGCTCATGCACAGGCGCTACAACTGGACATATCAAAATTTCGTGAATGTCTTGCTGATGAAAGGACGACTGCTGCAGTCCAAGAACAGTTAAAGGCGGCAGCGAAAATGGGGCTTCAGGGAACACCAAACTTTCTGATTGGCGTTAAAGAACCAACTACCAACAAAGTCAAAGTCTTGCGTATGATACAAGGAGCCCAACCTTACAACGTCTTCAAAGTGACACTTGATTCCGTATTCTCGTTGTAGGGCGTCTTCACTAGAACCATGCGCCCAGCAGGGCAGAAGACGCCACAGAATCACGGCGCCTCAGTATCGCCAACTCTTCACATCCGCTCCCTTTGGCGCACTCTTCAAAATCCTCTCCACAATCTTCGGCGCATAAAACTGGTGATACCGCAGCCGCGATGTCGCATTAGGCCTTGTGTGATCACCATTCCAACAATGTTCTGCACGCGGTTCATAATCGACTTCACCCGCGTAGTACGGATTTTTCGTTGTCTTCAGAAAGTCTTCCACCAGATAGACCGCGTTGTTGAGAAAGTAGTTATCAGCTTCACCCACGTAGATATGAATCTTACCTTCGAGCTTGGGTCCCAACTTGGCCCAGTCGCGTTTGAGAATGTAACCAAGGTCGTAATTCTCGCGCCAGTATGCAGCCACTGTCTTATCGATCTTGCCCGTCAACTTGTCCCATATTGGTTTTGGATAGCCGTCACTCCCGACGGGCGAATAGACAGCCTGCCAAATATCAAACTGGCCACCTGATCGACTGTTCGTACCGAGTGCCAGCTCCATGTAGTTGGCATCCTCGGCCGTCGCTGCCAACTCACCAAGATAATTACGTTTGCCAGGACGCGGTACTTGCTTCCACTTCGAATCAGCATAGTACGCATTCTCGTGTTCATAAATATTCACGACAGTGTAAGCGCGAAAGTCGATCGGATCCGGACACGCTGCCCAGCATCCGTTGTACTCGTCGGGGTAAAACACTTGTACGGCGAGAGCTTCCCAACCTCCAGTTGATCCGCCGTATAAGAACCTGGCCCAACCCTGACCGATCCCTCGAAAACGTTTCTCAATTTCAGGTACTAACTCATAGGTAATTGCGTCGCCATATGGACCAAGGTTGGCGGAGTTAACTGCATAGGAATCGTCGTAGTAAGGGTTGGCGTGTTGAATCTCGACGATGATGAAGCGCGGAAAGTTTGGCCCAGTCCAGTCTTTGTAGAACTGGTAGGCATGTTCCTGCACGATCCGGTTGTAGCCTTCCAGTTTGAACCGGTCACTGTACTCGGGTTTGAGATTCGGATCAGGGGGTTGCTCGCGAAAGCCACCAAAGTCGGAGGGAAAGTGGCCGTGAAAAATTACGAGCGGATACTTCGCGTTCGGGTGCTCGTCGAAACCTTCAGGTAGTAACACATGAGCACCTAAATGCATCGGTCGTCCCCAGAACTCCGTCAGTTTCTTACTTTGAATCTGGATGTGTTTGACGTATTTCGTATCTTTCGGAGGTTCAATCGGCTCAATCACTTTGTCGAGCGTAAGCGCGACACTCTTGTCATCAGCAGGATCGATATGAACTTTCTGCGGAGTGCTATACAGGTTGCCGGGCGCACGACTCCACTGCTGCCCTTCACCGCGATCCATTGGCAACTTCACCGTGTGGCCATCTTTGCGTTTGAACGTTTCGTACACGTGCAGCAATGCTTGAACGTAATAATCTCCGGGAGGAATGTTTGCTACCGACCGTCTTGGATACCCGAAAGCGTTCTCGTCGATCTTGATCGCCTGGCCCAACTTCCATCCATCAACATCAACGCCAAAAACTTGTTGTGTGTTTAGATCTTCATTGATCTGAAGTCGCGGCTCTTGAGTGTTATTGGTTGAGATAAGCAAGAGCAGTCGCCCATCGAATATTTGCTTTGCAGTTGCAGGCAACGACACCTCGAACCGCAACTTCGCCGCAGGTACATCGTTGGCACTTACATGATCGACTTTCGTGTTTTGCATAAATGCCAGAGTAGATAAAAGCGCAACAGTTGCCAATGCGAGTCTAATCACACTCTTCTTCATCGCGATCACCTCTACAATTTGTTCCGCCGACTCTATCAGATAGAGCTCCGGGGTAGTAGCACAACCGTCAAGCCAAGTCCAAGGTCAAAAACAAGTAAGGAAGGGTGGTTTACCCCCGCTGCTGGTCTATGAGGTTCGATAATTGCACCAGCGGGGGTAAACCACCCTTCCCTACCTGTTCTTGGCTAGGATCTTAATTACTTAGAAGACACTTCATCCTACATTGTCAATCTGCAAAACACATTGAGCCCGTGACTTCTCCCTGGAACGTCGCTCCTCCGTCAGTTGTCTTGCCGTTAATGTAGAGCACGCCCGTTGCACCGGCGAATTCTCCCGAGCTGGTGTTTGCGTCAATGCGGGCAAGCGCAGTGAACAATCCTGTTGCTGCGTCAAAAAGGGTAACGTTGTGAGTACGCAGAATTCCCTTGTTGGTTGTAAGAGTCAGGTCATCAGTAAAGGAAAAGGTGCTCGGTTCAGGTGTAGGAGTAAAGGCACTGGTGAAAACGGTTTGGGTTGTGCCGTTGAGTTTTCCTCCTTCGGTAATTGTTCCGCTGGTCGTGCCATTACCATTATTGACAACGCTTTCGATCCCTTTCACCTGTTGGCAATCACCTGCCAACACCGATGTGGCAACAACCGCAGTGATTAATAAAGCCCCGAGAATTCTCTTGCTAAGCATAGTTTTTGCTCCTTCTTGTTTGTGTGTTTTAGTTTAAGGTCTTGTTTTGTCGATTGACGCGAATAGCGAGTTAAGACAGATCAGGTCGGAACCAACCACTTCAACAAAATGACCTTCGCCAGCTTCAGTCTGGGTGGAGATCTTGCTGCTGCTGACACTTAGTAGCGCAGCGGCATCTTCGACAGTGACCGATTGCACGTGCGCCGAACACCGAGCACACCAAACATCCCGGTGCCTCATACTTCGGCAGACGACTAGTCGACTGGTCTCGACCGTGATGGCTACTCTCTTTCTTTGTCTCATGGCGCCTCCGATACTTTTTGTGTTCCGCAGCTGCTATATTCAGCACCGGGCTGCGTGGCGAAGAGTTTCAATAGGACCACCTCACTTAACTCGCATCGGACAATGCACGACGCCCGCTGCGGAAGTCCTTTAGACACACAAAGGAATTCCTTCGGAAATTCTTAGGAGGCCTATCGCCTTGTCGATCAAAGAGTTATTCGAGTTCGACTCCTACCGTCTCAACCCAGCTGAACGCTTGCTGGACCGCGATGGCGTGCCTGTACCTCTGGAGCCGAAGGTCTTCGAGACCCTGTTAGTTCTCATCAGGCATGGAGGGCGCCTGGTTACTAAAGACCAATTGATGAAGGAGGTCTGGCCGGACACGTTTGTCGAAGAGAGCAATTTGGTACGCCACATCTCGATCTTGCGGAAGGCCCTGAGCCGGGGCGCTGACGAGACACCCTACATCGAGACGGTGTCGAAGCTTGGTTACCGGTTCGTCGGGCACGTCCGCGCGCCATCAATTGAGCAGACTATTGATTCCATAGCGATCCTCCCCTTCGTCAACGTAGGCGCGGGCCCAGAGAGGGAATACCTCTCGGACGGCATTACTGAAAGCTTGACTAATAGCCTCTCGCAGTTGCCGGGCCTCAAGGTCATGTCGCGCAACTCGGTCATTCGTTACAAAGGCAGCGAGACGAATGCTCAGCAAGCTGGAAGTACGCTTGGCGTACGCGCGGTGCTCACCGGCAAGCTAATTCAGCGCGGCGACGATTTGATCGTAAGTGCGGAGTTAGTTGATGTACGTGATAACAGCCAACTCTGGGGTGAGCGGTATGACAGGAAGTTGACTGATTTGCAGGCCGTGCAGATCGAATTGGCCAGAGATGTCTCAAAGCAGTTCCGCCTGAAATTGAGTAATGAGGCTCAGCAGCGCCTGACTAAGTCTGCCACTCAAAACCCTGAAGCCTACGAGCTGTATCTGAAAGGGCGCTATGCTCTGAACAACTTGACACGTCAACAACAGAGTGGCTTGGGATACTTCGAGCAGGCGGTTGAGAAGGATCCAGGTTACGCCCTGGCTTATGCGGGAATGGCAGAGTCGTATGTTCTGATGGCGGACTTGGGCGCAACGTTCAAACTTCCGCCTAAGGATGCTTATACACGAGCGAAAGCCGCTGCTTCGAAAGCGGTAGAGTTAGATGAGACGCTTGCGGAAGCTCATGTGTCCTTGGGCCGAATCGCCTTTAACTATGAGTGGGACTGGGCGGGCGCCGAACGCGAATTCAAGCGCGCCATTGAGTTGAAATCAGACTTTGTCCCTGCGCATCACTGGTATTCGCACGTTTTAATTTCACAAGGTCGGTTCGACGAATCACTGGCGGAAAGCCTGCACGCCCTGGCGCTCGACCCCTTGGACGTCGCAATGAGCTTCCACTTGGGATTTCATTACTGGAACGCGCGCCAATACGATCAAGCCAGCGCTCAGCTCGAAAAGACGCTCACCATGGACCCGAATCACCATGAAACACATGGCATCCTCAGCCTGGTGTATGC
>JBKPQV010000013.1:0-7740 GCA_046734235.1 Acidobacteriota bacterium | reverse complement strand
GGTTCATCTCTGCTAACCGTCAGACTTGGCTCCGGTCGACTAACGGTTAAGCTGGGTTCTTCCTGCTTGACCTCGACAGTTGTTAAAGGAGTTCCATCGACAGGACAGAAACTGAATTTCTCAGCAAACTCTTCTTCGCATCTGGTGCAGAACTTCATCAATACTACCTCTTCTCGCCTATGGGGGAGCAGCACTGACTGAGACAGCCCGTCTGCGCCTGAAAATTCTCTCGTAAAGCTGGTTGCGATTCGCTTGTCGAGAACTCTCGAAGGGCCTGGCGCAATCCAGCGTTCGAGCAGGGTCTTGAGCTCATCATCTGAAACAAACTCATCTTCAGGCTCAAAAGCCATCTTACGCCTCCCTCAAAGTAACAATTTCCCGACGACTATTCAATTCAGAATTAATGTTCATATAGGGCTTCAGCATACTTTTAAGGCCTTGCCTGGCCCTGTGCAGGCGAGCCTTAACTGCGCCGACATCCGACTCTGTGATTTCGGCGATCTCATTCAAGCTCAACTCTTCATACTCAAAGAGCACCAGCGCTTCCCTTTGTAGCGGCGGTAAGCTCATCACTGCATTTTGAACCTGGTTCGCTAGTTCCTCATCAAGAACGCGACGCAACGGTTCTTTTCTGGACGAATAACGAGGTTCCTCTGTTAACTGGTCCAGACTCTCTTCTTTTCCCGCGGCGCGGAAGTGTTTCAAAACAAGATTCCGCACTGCGGCAAACAAGTAAGTTCTCAAAGATGCTCGACCCGGTTGAAAGCGATTCGAATTTCGGATCAGGCTAATAAAACAGTCATGCGTGATGTCTTCAGCCACTTCCACCGAACCTGAGAGTCGATAGGCAAAACGAAAAACAGGCAATCTGTGCCTTTCATATAACTCTAAAAAGGCTGCCTGGTCACCGTCTCCCGCCCGTTGGAGCAAAATCTCGTCTGTGATTCTTTCTGGCAATCAAGCACTCGATCCTGCAGGAATCACTTCCTACTGTTGTTACCGCGAACAAGGCAAAAGTTACGCTTGGTCTCGGAAAAGTTGCCTTCGGGTATCAAACACAAAGCCCAGAAGGGGTTTCAATCGGACAATCTTTCGTTCTTGCCGGGAGCAGATCGGCCCTAACTCGCTTAATGACCAACGCGTTGGATGCACTCAAATGCCAAACGGTTGACGGGCAAACACCTCGCATCTAAGATGTTTTCGTCCCTTGATTGCGCATAACTGACTCGAAATCCCCTTCTTAACCCGTTGATGTCAATGCATCCAAAAATACGTAGCTACCGGATCCGCTGGATCTCCTGTTTGGCTTGCCTTCTCCTAACGTTTTCACAAGCAGTTGCCCAACCTACTCCAGCTCCGGAAACGCAGGAACTATTAAACGGCCTCAAAATCCTCTTCTGGCCTAAACCCGGAAGCAGTGAAGTCTTGCTCAAACTGCGAATCCACAGTGGTAGTGCGTTCGATTTGGCTGGGAAATCCGGCCAAATGGCTCTACTTGGGGACATTATGTTTCCCGATCCCGCAACGGTTGACTATTTCACTGAACAAATGGGCGGCAAGCTCAACGTCAACGTCACTTATGACTCCGTGACCATCACTTTGCTCGGAAAAGCCGATCAATTGGAAAACATCATTGAGGTCCTACGAAATGCGATCCTGGCCACCCAATTGACGCCTGAACTCGTATCTAAGATGCGAGAGAACCGTATCAAGCTAGTTCGCGACTCGAGCGTTTCACCTACTATGGTTGCTGATCGAGCCATAGCAGTACGTTTATTCGGAGATTTTCCTTATGGTCGGCCCAGTGCGGGATTTCCTGAGGATCTAGCAAGGATTGAGCGGGGGGATCTTATGCTGGTTCGCGATCGATTTGTTAATTCGAATAACGCAACGCTGGCAATTGTCGGCGGAATTAATAAGCCCCGGGCTGTTCGGACTCTCAGACAGCTTCTCGGGCCATGGCGCAAGAGTGAACAGGTTGTTCCGTCCAGCTTCCAGGCTCCAAAGATGCCTGATACACGGGCCCTGATCGTCAATCTTCCCTCACCCACTAGTGAAATAAGAATCGCCTGGCGTGGAGTTGGTCGACCAGAACGCGACTATTACACTGCAAAGATCCTCGCAAAGATCGCTGAGTATCGTTGGCAGGCCTCAAATCCGGAGCTGGCCTCAAAACCAGCATTCGCCCGTAGCGAGAGTTATATGCTGCCCGGAATTTTTGTCATGGGGACGGTAGTTGGCAATGGTGCCGCTGTAAGTACTCTGAATGGCGCCAAGAAGGTTGCTGAGTCATTAATATCGACTCCAATTACTCCTGCAGAACTGGGCCGCGCCAAAAATGAAATACTGACTCTTGAGAATGCCGCAGCGCAAAAAATCGATTCAGAGCCAGACCCCTGGCTAGATATGGACACCTATCGCTTGTCGGAACCCCCGGACCGTGCAACAGCTATCGCCGCAATATCACCCGGTGATGTGCAACGTTTAGCCGCTCGAATTTTCAAAGATACACCGGTCGCCACGGTCGTGGTCGGAGACGCTCCTCAGTTAAAAGCAGCCTTTCAGGGGCAATTACAGTATGAAGTCTTAGGGGAAGTGGCTCAACCGGTACCTGCGAAAACAACACCATCTAAGCCTGGGACACCGAGCAGTCCTAGGTAATCACAAATTGTTTGCAAGGGACTTGCAACCTAAGCTCCATCAAATTTGGCTTAACTGTGTCTGAGAACGGAAGTGCCGCACAAGAGCACGCCAGCCGTGTTCGCGAGATGTTTGCAACGATCGCCGGGCGATATGATCTGCTTAATCATCTCTTATCGGGCAATGTTGATAAGCGATGGCGAAAGCGGGTCGTCAAGCGGCTCCAAGAAAGGCTTCAGAATCGGGATCCGCTCATTCTGGACGTTGCCTGCGGTACTGGCGATTTATCATTGACGTTGTTTGAAATTGAAGGTGCACGGGTTGTAGGGACAGACTTTTGCCGGCCAATGTTAGCTATAGCCGCCGGTAAGCTTTCTGCCACCACAGGGTTGATCGAAGGTGATGCGCTGCGTTTGCCGTTTCAGGACGGAGCGTTTGATGCAGTAACGATCGCTTTCGGGTTACGAAATCTTGCTGGTTGGGAAGCGGGTCTCCGTGAACTGCGTAGGGTCTTGAAACCAAACGGGTGGGTGGCAGTGCTCGAGTTTTCACGACCTACCAATGCAGTTCTTAGGCCGCTATTTGGCCTGTACTTTCGGAAGGTGTTGCCGCTGATGGGTGGTGTCATTAGTGGCTCGTTGGGGGCATACAGTTATTTGCCCGCTTCGGTAGCGCGCTTTCCGGATCAGCAGCAACTCGTTGCATTGATGAAGCAGGCAGGTTTCGAGCAGGTTAGTTTTGAGAATTTGACGGGCGGTATCGCGGCCTTACATATCGGCAGGAGGCCGCAATAGTCTTGAGATTGGTTGCAGCGCTTTTGTTTGCAACCAGATACGTAGTCCCGGGTTGGTTTGGTAAGCGCGCGGTTGTCGGGGCTGTGCGAGTATTCGAATCAACCCGGGCTACGTTTTTTTGTGAGAGCCTTGGGAAGAGTGCTTTGAACTTTGTTCTTTGAGCTTTGTTCTTTGAGCTTCGTATTTGGGCTTCTCACGTTCGATCTCGAGCTGGTAATGGTACCTTTCGTTAAAACGACAAAGCACCAAGCTCAAAGTTCAAAGCTCAAAGTTCAAAGAACCAGAGCCAAGTTCCAACCGACCCCGACCGCTCGCCTGCCTATGCTATGATTCCTTCGTCTTCGTTACCACTCCATAAAATGAGACGTTGCCCGAGTGCGGACCACTGTTAGGTATCGAATCCTTGGCAGCCTAAGAAGATTTCTAATTCTCTTGCTGGTTGCGTGGACCGTTGTCTCGCTCGTTACGATCCTCATTGAACTTGTCCCTGGCGATCCAGCAATCGCAGTTTTGGGCGAACAAGCTACTCCCGAGCAGTTTGCACAGTTTCGCCAAAAGCACGGACTAGATCGACCACCCTTCTTTTTTTCTTTTCCAAGAGACGAAAACGAGAACCGGCATTTTGTTTGGCATGGCGCCGACAACCGTTACGTAGACTATTGGCGTTCCCTACTCCACGGGGACATGGGGTTGTCCTTCCGAAATGATCAGCCTGTAAGAAGTCTGATTCTCGAACGTTATCCAGCAACAATAGAACTAGCTATAGTCGCCTTGCTCGTTGCAGTGGTAATCGCAATTCCGCTTGGAGTCGTTGCGGGAACCAATCGCGGAACATTGATCGACAACGTCGCTTCAGTGGTTGCTCTGCTGGGAATTAGTCTGCCTAGTTTTGTAATTGGACCAATGCTTGTTTATGTGTTCGCAGTAAAGCTTGGATGGCTGGCACCTTCTGGTCGATTTGACTGGAGCGACATCATCCTTCCGGCGGTCACTCTCGGTGCGGCGTTGTCGGCAATACTCACGCGCATGGTTCGCTCTTCGGTAATTGAGGAACTCGGGGAAGACTATGTACGCACTGCCAGGGCAAAAGGACTAAGCGAACGAACCGTAATCTATAAACACGTTTTGAAGAATGGTCTGATTCCAGTAGTAACAATCTTAGGTCTGCAACTCGGCATTCTACTGGCAGGCGCAATCATTACTGAAAAGATATTTGGTTGGCCTGGGCTTGGCTTGTTGCTCGTCGAAGACGGCATCGGCAAGCGCGATTATCGCGTGGTGCAAGGCTGCGTACTTGTAATCAGCATGACGTACATCATTGCGAACATGCTGACGGATACAGTGTATCGATGGCTAGATCCGAGGATTAGGGTGGGATGAGATTTGCACTTTTGTACCTTGTACTTGGAACTTTGTACTTTGTACTTTGAAGCGAAATACAAAGCCGAATCTCCAAAACACAAAGTACAAAGTACAAAAGTACAAAGAACTAAGCTCACAGAATGAATCGCTTAACCATCATCGGGGTCATAATTGTCGTAGTGCTCGTGCTCGTCGCGATCTTTGCACCATGGATCGCTCCCTACGACGTCGGAGCAACTAACCTCGCGATTCGCTATTTGCCTCCATCAGGAGCTCACTGGTTTGGCACAGATTCAACCGGCCGCGATATTTTTTCTCGTGTTGTCTTCGGCGCGCGCATTTCACTGCAAGTAGGAATCATCGTCGTTTTTGTGTCGGCGTTCATCGGTACGATCTGCGGAGCAATCGCTGGCTACTATGGTGGTTGGGTTGATCGGTTTGTTTCAGGCTACGTCTTCAATGTATTTCTAGCCTTTCCGGGGTTATTACTTGCTATCGCAATGGTCGCTTTTCTGGGCGCCGGTTTGAACAAGTTGATTCTTGCGCTTTGCATTATCGGTTGGGTTGGCTATGCAAGATTGATTCGGGGCCAGGTCCTAAAAGTTCGTGAGTATGATTTCGTGCAAGCCGCACGTGCACTGGGCGCCAGTGACGCGCGCATTCTGTTCATCCATATTCTGCCGAATGCAATCCAGCCTTTGATCGTCCAAGCCAGCTTAGGTATGGCTGGAGCGGTTTTGTCAGAAGCCTCACTTTCATTTCTTGGTCTGGGCGTTCCACCACCTGCTCCATCGTGGGGCGTCATGATTGAAGAAGCTCGGGACCTTTCCACGTTACAAGCCGCTCCACACGCACTTATCTTTCCGGGAATTGCAATTGCGCTAACTGTCCTTGCCTTCAACTTTATCGGAGACGGATTGCGTGAATACTTAGATCCTAAACAGCGTGCGCGTTGAGACTGCAAAACTGTGGCTAACTCCGACACATTCGGGTATAACCTTCCGCTAGGTAATCAGTTCAAGCTCTTCACCGAACGCAAGAATGAACTGCCCCAGATGCCATACAGCACTGAGTGACGACATACGCTTCTGCACGGAGTGCGGGTTTGAGCTTGATAGTCGTCACAGTTCAGACACCGTTATCCAGGATTCACCGTCCACCTCACCCAATGTTCCCAATTCTGCCGACCCGTTAATGGGTAATGTTTTGGATGGTAAATACCAACTCTTATCCAAACTCGGTGAAGGTGGAATGGGTACGGTCTATCGCGCGCGTCGCGTTCATATCGGCGATGAAGTGGCCGTCAAAGTTCTGCACACACGATACATTGCTCAACAGGAAGCCATCGAGAGGTTTCGTAGAGAAGCGCGTGCAGCCGCACAACTGCGCCATGCTAACGTTGTCGTTATTTATGATTACGGAGAGGCACGTGAGTCGGGTGTGTTGGGATATATTGTTATGGAGCTGGTTGAAGGTAAATCGTTGGGCGATATTCTTGAGACAGAGGGAAAGATCTTACCAACGCGTACGGCGGCGATCATGCGCCAGATCTGCGCTGGTGTCGGCGCTGCTCACAAACGAAATATAATTCATCGCGACCTAAAGCCTGACAATATTGTTGTCCTGCCTGCTGAAGGGATTGACGGTGTTGAATCCATCAAGGTTGTAGATTTTGGTCTGGCAAAGTTGCGGGATATGCTCGGCGGCGACACCATCACCAAGACAGGGACAATAATGGGGACGCCCTACTATATGTCTCCTGAGCAATGCCGTGGTGAGTCTCTCGATCCCAGGTCTGATGTCTACAGTCTTGGCGCGATTCTGTATGAAATGCTTGGCGGGCATCGACCGTTTACCGCTCCTAGTGCAGCAGCTGTAATCGTTAAGCACCTCACTGAAGAGCCGCCGATCCTCGCAAATGAGTCGTCGTTGCCACAGCCTTTGGTTCAGACATACAAGCGAGCACTAGCAAAGAAACCAGAGCATCGGCATAGTGATGCGACCGCTCTGGGACGTGAAATTACGGAATTTCTATCAAGGAGTTCTGCCCCGCTTATTGATTCCCCAATTCCCGATCTCACGAAGCCCGTAGTTTTAGCGGCCACGCCAAAATCCACCGCTCCAAGTCCTGTTATTCCTACTCTTACTCACGTTGGAGCGCCTGTTCAGCAAAAACCGCTATCGAGTCAGCCTGAAGCAAAAAATGGACGCGGTCGAACAGCAGCAATCGCTATTTCTGTATTGATATTCATATCCATTGCTGGCACCGCCCTTTACTTCGCATTCACTCGCTTAAAGAACTCATCACCAAGTTCGAACGACAATAATCAGGCGACGAGTAGCACTCACGAGGGATCTGGTCCGGTTGGTGGAGCCATGGCCACAGGTTCATCTCCAGTCATGAACACCAAAATCCAACAAAATATTCTTGGGCGGTGGCGAAACAGAACAGGCAAACTCCAAATCGAATTTAAGGAGGCGCCGACTGGCATTGAAGGAATTGTGTTACGTGTACCAGATGTCTGGCCGAAAGATCGAGTAAAGGTCGGCGATTCGATTTTTGTAAAAGGGAAGATTGTTGGTGACGTTATAGAAGGACTCTATATAAACCTGCCTCAAGGCTCTGACTGCGATAATCTGGAGACCAGATACTCACGTTGCATTATTGCATTTGACAACAAAACAACTCTGCGAGTGACTAACTCTGCATTCAAATACTCGTTTCCCGTCTGTACCTGGAGTACGGTGACCTATGATGATACGTGGAACTGGTTCCGGTTCTGAGGGGGGGGCGTGCTTTAGTTCGGACTCTTAGGAAAGAAGATCATCTTTCATTTCTCATTTGACATTTATCATTTGTCATTTTTCTGACCCTCCGAGCGCCGAAAATGTCCTTCGTGTTAGTTGGTATAATTTCGTGGATCGTTCTTTTGTGGGACGTAAT
>JBKPQV010000012.1:0-6735 GCA_046734235.1 Acidobacteriota bacterium | reverse complement strand
AGTATTTGTCCGATCTCTGTTTGCTCGCTAAGCAGAACTTCAACAGTCCACTGTTCGTGATGAAAGTTCAGAACTTTTTCCATCACATGTGAGAACGATCCGTGACCGACGTCATGTAGTAGTGCTGCTGCTCTTGCTGCGATGCGATCTTCACTGTCGATCGAATGTTGTTCACTCATGCGATCCAACACTCGCGTCATCAAATGAAACGCGCCAAGTGAATGTGTGAAGCGCGAGTGTTCCGCGCCCTGGTACGTGAAGAGACCAAGTCCGAGTTGTTTGATTCGACGCAATCGTTGAAACTCTGCAGCGTCGATCAGCTTCATCATTAACTGCCCTTCATCGGTATTAGTCCGCAGTCGAATGATGTTATGGACGGGGTCGCGATAGATGCGTTCTGACATGTTCGCGTCTTAAATAACCGCAATCGAGGTTGAAGGCAATGAGAGAATTGCTATCGATAAAAGGCCAAGCACCCTCTCAAATTCTGGATCTTTCCCATTTTTTTGGATTTCACTGAGTCTTTTCTCCCCCTCCCGCAACGAAAAAATGTAGCATTCTCCGAAATAGTAAAGCGGGGCATGGCATTTGCCGTTTGAAAAGCTGGCAAAGGGTCAGGTTTTACTCACTCAAGAAGCAATTTCTACTACAACAGTTTTAAGAGGCACAGCTCAGAACTTCCAGTTGTGTTTCCCAAAGAGAGGAATCCAATGAAGATAGTCTCAAAGATATTCAGTCTTGTCGGGTTCCTGGTTCTCCTTTTTGCGACAGCCATGTCGGCCTTCGCGCAGGATAATTCAGGAAGTCTTCAAGGAAAAGTTAAAGATGAGAAGGGGGCAGCTATAGCCGGTGCCACAGTTACGGCAACCAGTCCGGCTTTGGTCAGAGCTCAAACAACTACGGCTGATGGCCAGGGCGCTTATGTTTTCTCATCGCTCCCTCCTGGCATCTATACAGTAGAAGCTAGTCAGACTGGCTTCTCCACAATCAAGATTCAAGACATCAACGTCGTTGTGGGAACACAGTTGAAACTTGATCTTGAATTGCCCGTTGGTGGTGTCGCTGGGAGCGTTACGATTACTTCGAGCTCCGAAGCTATTGACGTTACGACGAGCAAGACTGCGACCAACATCACAGAGAAGTTTATCGAGACCACTCCCAAGGGACGTGGCTTTAATTCCATTTTGCAAGTTGCTCCCGGCGTGATTTTCGACACCAGGGCCGGCAGCTCTGGAGCTGGTATGACTGGAACAGCCGGCAACAACCCCGCGGGCGGCGTTGGCGGTTACTCAGTCAGCGGTGCGAGCGGTTCAGAGAACGCGTTCGTGATCGACGGTGTCGAGGTGTCCAACGTTCGCAACGCAGCTCTCGGACGTGAGAGCGCCATCCCCTTTGAATTCGTTCGCGAGGTACAGGTTCAGAGCGGTGGATTCGATGCGCAGTATGGCGGCGCTACAGGTGGCGTGGTCAACGTAATCACCAAAGGCGGCGGCGACGAGTTTCACGGCGAAGGTGCGTTGATGTTTTCTACTTCGGATTTGAACTCGCGTGTTCGTGGCTTTTGGCAAAGGTCGCCAACGAGCGCGACAACGGCGGAGTTTTTCCGTGCCAAAGAAGATGATTACACTGACTTGTATCCTGGTGGTTCATTGAGTGGTCCAATCATTAAACAGCGTCTCCACTTTTTCACCAGTTACTTTCCCGAGTTTCATCGCACAGAGCGCAGTATCGCTTTTGTAAGTGGTGGACCGAAGACCTCGGTGAATCGGATTACTCGCCATTTCGGCATGGCTCGTCTCGACTACGCGCCAACCGATAAGATCCAAGTCAATACGTCGTTCCTGTGGACGCCGATTCGGAGTCAGGGACTGCTAACAGGCACCGATCCTCGAGTTGCCCCGCCTACAAATGATTTGTCAATCGGTGGTGGGTACACTCCATCTAACGCGTATACAGCATCGTTCACATGGACTCCGACTGCTAAGTTTGTTTTCAGTGCGCGATACGGGTACAAGTACCTTAACGACAAGGGCAATACGTACGGATTGCCAACTAATCCGCTTTATCAATACGGGACCTGCAACAATGTCTCACCGACAACTTGCACCTCCTATATTCCTGGACCTGGTGGACTGCTTCCACCTGCATCAGTACAGCAGGCCGCCGGTTTCCAGAATTCCAGCACCACCTTCAATGTTCTTTATGACATTACGACGCGGCACAACGTCTACCTCGATGGTTCTTATCTGCTTCGTATCGCCGGTCAGGATCACTTCATCAAGGGCGGCTTCGCACTCAACCGAATTGAGAATAAGGTGAAGGATGACTTTGCGAACGGCTTCTTCATCTTCAGTTGGGGCCAGGGATTCACCAGAGGTTCGCTTTTGAACGTGCGAGGTGAGTATGGTTATTACACCTGGCAGGATGGTATCAAGCACGACTCTGGCGCAAACAGCCGCAACGAGGGCTTCTATATTCAGGACCAGTGGAGAGTTCATCCACGCGTAACCCTGAACCTGGGTGTCCGATTTGAGAATGAGTTCCTGCCGCCATTCACACATGTGGTTAATGGCCAGCCAGTCCCGAACCCGATCGTTTTTGGTTGGGGCGACAAGATCGCTCCTCGCTTAGGCGGTGCCTGGGATGTCAAGGGGAATGGCAAATGGAAAATCAGCGCCAGCTACGGTGAGTTCTACGACACTATGAAGTATGAACTGGCTCGCAGTTCATTCGGCGGTGACTACTGGCACGATCATGTCTACAAGCTGGATAATCCGAATATCAGTCTAGTTTCAGCAGCCAACCCTGGCGCGCTCGGAACCCAGATCATTGACATTGATAACCGCACCATTCCCATCAACGCTGCTGGGCAGCTTGATGGTATCGATCCCGACCTGAAGCCGATGCTCTCCAGAGAATTCACGGTCTCCTCTGAACACCAGTTTAGTGGAAACATGCTCTTCTCAGGCCGATATACCCGTAAGCGCTTGGTCCGAGGTATTGAGGACATCGGCGTGCTGGATGCCAATGAGAGTGAAGTTTACACCATTGGCAATCCTGGATTTGGTGCAACAGACGCAACCAAATTCACCACGCCGAACGGGGTACCATTAACTCCGAAAGCCAAACGTGACTATGACGGTGTCGAGTTCCGGCTCGACCAACGGTTCTCAGAAGGCTGGCTCCGTAACTTTAGCTACTTCGGGTCATACACCTGGAGCCGTTTATATGGCAACTGGGCTGGTCTCGCGAACTCGGACGAAGCTGGTCGTTCGCAACCGAACGTGAGTCGAGCATTCGATCTCTCGCCGGGCAACTTTAATGAAAAAACACAGAATGTGTACGGACGCCTCGCTACCGATCGTCCGCACCAGTTCAAGTTCTTTGGAAATTACCTGTGGAAGAATCGAGCTGGTTCAACGAACTTCTCGCTGTCGCAGCTTGCCTACAGTGGCACGCCGCTCAGCTCGGAGATCACATTCATCGTCCCGATCTTCTATAAGGGTCGTGGAAATCTTGGCCGCACTCCGGCCTATACTCAGACCGATATTCTGGTCGCGCATACGGTTAATCTGACGGAGCGCGTGAGGTTGAAGTTTGATGCGAATATTACCAACCTCTTTAATCAGGCTACGGTGATTGCGCGTACCGTGCGTTTCAACCGCAACGGCAGCGTAAACATTACAGAGGGTTGTGCCACAGCGACCGGCTGTGTCACACCAACTCAGTTTTACGTCACTGGGTTCGACGCTGAATCGAAAGTAAATGGCATTAGCGGGTCGTCCCCAGCCAGGAACGTAATCTACGGTCTACCTTCTGCATATCAAGGCATTCGTGAGATTCGCCTGGGTGTGCACTTGGAGTTCTAGTCGGATCAAACTGACTAGTTTTTCTGTGGGCTGCTCATCACAAATGAGCAGCCCTTCTTTTTCTTGCTTCATTTTGATTTTCAGTAGCAGGCACTGCTCGTCTACAATAGTGGTCTCTGCTCAAAAACTCTGAATTGAACTCCTTGGAGGTGATGATGTTTTCAATCATCTTGCTGCTGAGTTTGATAGTCCAGCCTTTAGTCGCACAAAACTATTTCACCGTTATCGGAACAGTAAGAGACGACACAGGTCATCCAGTGAGTTCAATTCGAGTATCCCTGGAAGATGAGAACTCGCAACCTATTCGAACACTTTTCACCGATGCGTCCGGTCGCTTCAAGTTCCCCGGCCTTCGTGCTGGCATCTACCTTTTACGCGCTGAAACTGCAGGTTTGCCGTTCCAGGAGAACACGCAACGCATCGAGCTATATTCGATAACCCGTCCTGGCAGCTCAAGCACGACCGAGGAAACCAATGTATTTGATATTGCGCTTAAGCGGAAAAGATCCGGCGGTCCTGGATCTGCTCCCGCTGTAGTCTTTGCCCAAGTGATTCCACCACCAGCCCTTGAACAATTTAACCGGGGAGCAAGCAGCATCAGAAAAGACCCGGAGGTCGCGATTGAGGCTCTCAAGAAAGCAATCGAGATCTTCCCGGATTATTTTGATGCCCTTGAACTGTTAGGAACTCAATATTTGGAGAAGGGACAGTTTGACAGCGCGATCCCAATGCTGGTGCATGCCGTTGAAGTAAACAATAAAGGCTATAAGAGCATGTACGCACTCGGTGTAGCTTTTTTGAATCTCAAGCAATTCGATGAATCGATCAAGTGGCTACAACAAGCAAAAGAGGGGGACTCTGGGAACGCTGAAGTTCATTTAAAGCTTGGTTTAGCTTATGGCAATAAAGGAGCTCTTAGTGAATCCGAGGCTGCGTTGAACAAAGCTCACGAGTTGGGATCACCCGATGCGCTTCTTTTCCTGGCAGGGATTTACAATAAGCAGGAAAAGTATGGCGAAGCCTGGCGTTCGTTAGAACTTTACTTAAAAGAAGCTAAGGGGCTTAAAGACAAGTCGAAGATTAACGATATGATTACCAGCTTGAAGGCCAAGGAAAAAGCGAAACAGTAGTTGACTAGTCCGTTTGCTGTTTCATCGCCGCATTCGATTCCATCCATACTGATACAGTAATTGTGAGTTAAGGTTGGAGGACGTGATGTTTGCACTAGTCCTTACTTATGCATTAGCTATTCAACCCTTAATTATGCTGCAAGGGTTTTTCACCGTTTTCGGCACGGTGCGAGACGAGGACGGACGTGTGGTCTCGTCGGTTCGAGTTTCTATAGTTGATGAAAACTATCAGCCCAGGGGAACAGTCATTGCGGACACGAGCGGTCATTACAGATTCAGAAACCTTCGCGCGGGGAGTTATGTTTTGCGGGTTGAACCGAGCGGTCTACCTTACGAAGAATTTTCAAAACAGATCGATCTCTATTCATTAACTCCAAGGGCAAGCACTTTCGAAGAGCCGACGGTCGAGGACATAGTTCTTAAGCACAAGAGATCCCGGTCTAACTCGATTGGCACTCCTGGCGTTGTCTTCCTTCAGGTTGTTCCACCGGCAGCTCGAGAAGAATTCGAGCACGCGCAAACCAGCATTAGAGATAAGAATTCGGCAGCGGGCATAGCAGGACTCAAGCGAGCGATCGAAATCTTCCCTGACTACTTTGACGCTCTCGAGTTGCTTGGGACTGAGTACGTAAAGCTCAAGCAATTCGAAAGCGCCATACCGATTTTGACGCGTGCCCTCGCGGTAAATAACAAGTCAGCTTCTAGTTTATACGCACTCGGAGTCGCGCAGTTGAAGTTGGGCCAGTACAATGCTTCGATTGAAACACTCCGAAGTGCAATTGATCTCAATCCAGCCAATCATAATTCTAGTTTGATGTTAGGTGTGGCGTACGGCGAAAGCGGTTCGCTTGATCAAGCGGAGTGGGCTTTGAAAATGGCCTATCAACTAGGTGGTGCTAATGCATCGGACGCGCATCTTTATCTGGCTGGAATATATGATAAGCGAAAGAAGTATGGTGAAGCCGCGCACGAACTTGAGTTGTACTTGAAGGAAGCGAAGGGCTTGAAAGATAAGTCGCAGATAAAAGAGATGATAGTCAGACTAAAAGCCAAGAAGAAATAAAAACAGTGAACTCAACTCACTACGCGATCACTCAACTCAAGTAGATCAACAACACTCAAAAGCACTCAGTCGATCACTTAATCAACGAGTAATTTTCAGAGCTCACATTCGATCACCTCACGCATTCAACCAAAATTCAGAATCCAGGCAGTACGTAGAAACCTCTAATTTACTGGAGAAAACTACGAAAAATTAGAACTTTGTTCTTAAAGTGTTGCAATTTAATTTCGCTCGAGACCTCACTGATTGGAATTTTTCAAACCCGCATTATTCATGAATTCTGGATATTCCCATTTTTTTGGATGAGACATCTTGAAGTTGCGAGTGTGCCGTTGGGAATAACGTGGAGAATTCTCCATCAGAACGTTGGGGCATGGTTCTTGCCAAAACGCCGAGAACGAGGTCTCCATAAAAGTCACTCGTTTATTTTTTTGGTGCTGTCGTAGGAAAAAACGTAGGTCGATCACAGGAGGGCAGCGCCACTTGTCTAAATTAGAAAGGAAAGCAGAAATGAATAAGGTTCTAAAGTTTGTTGGACTGTCTGCGCTTCTGATGTGCTTTGCGCTATTTACGGGTAGCGTATTCGCTCAGACGTCAACGACAGGTTCAATTGAAGGCTCGGTCTCCGATGTTAACGGAGCGACCGTGCCTGGAGTCGCCGTCAGGGTGACGA
>JBKPQV010000011.1:0-14753 GCA_046734235.1 Acidobacteriota bacterium | reverse complement strand
CGCTAACCAATCGAGAAGCTGACGGTAATCAGCAGAGTCCGGCTCAACGCCGCGTTGCTTCGCGATGCGCAGAATGGTGTCGCGCTCAGCATCGCTGACATTGCCATCGACCCATGCGACTTCGACCAGCGGCGCCAAGATGAACGCCGAACCCCGTGTCGAGGGTGAGGCCAAGCTTCAACTGATCTATTACAGCTCTCGAATCTGATGACTCAATAAGTTACAGAGAAGAGATGCTTACTTGAGATTCTGTCGAGATTTGTCGAAACATCCTTCCATAGGGCACTGAGCGCTTCATTCCGCGTGACATTGTCTCGATCCGGACTGTCACTCAACTGCAATTTAAGTCCGGCGAATCCCGCAGTTCTATACAGCGAGCGACTCATCTACCGTCAACGTTACAGTCAATTTTGATTATTTCTGTTGTAATCCATTTGAAAACGTTAGGCTTGTGAGCGTGAGTCCAATTGCTGAGCAAGCGGGCAAGTCTTTTAGAGATACGCATCTTAAATCATGTCTGCTCGCTTGCGCCAGCAATAGTGCGTTCGGACTCGACGCACAATCGCTTTGTCGCCTCCGCATTGCGAAGGCGAGAAGCTGTGGTCCATTGATTACAACGCGTTCTGATCTGTTAACTCAAATCAAAAAGGAGGTCCAGAAGGTTCGATAGGTTCCCGATCATTGCCATTCAATTCCTACGGTCATGTCCACCTGACGCCAAAAAATTTTATCGATCGACCGCGAGTCATCAACCTTCCTCTCCGAGTAACTGTGACCGCGATCGTCATCTGCTTGGACCGGATGTTCATGTACTTCACTTCTAATTTCCGTATAGGAGCACAAGCAGTCGCTGCCAACGTAGAAGCTCAACAAGTTAAATGTTAGTAATTGGCCGATCTGTTTGCCTCCAAAATGGTGGATCGACACAAGCTGACAGAACTACTTGAGTGAGACTGACACAGTGTGTGTGACGCCGTCGACTAGGTCGATCTTCAATTGATAGGTGCCCGTCGTCAGCCCTTTCGTGCCCCAGTTAAAGATATATTGCCTGGTCGTCGTATCGTAACGGAAGAGGTTACCTGTAGAAGCCGACACTGTCGTTGTTGACTCCACATCTGTACCTACCACATTGTTATTAATCTTTGCGTAAAAGAGCCGTGCGACGGCGTTTGTAACCACTGAACTGGCGTCCGTCAGCGTGAATTTCACTGGCACGGTGCTGCCAAGCTTGAAGATCGAACTGCCGTCCGCATTGATGGGCTGGAGCAAGCCCGACCACGCGTAGGTTACCGTTACGTTAAAGTTCTTCTGCTTGGTGTTGCCCGCGCTGTCGGTCGCCGTACAAATCACAGCGGTGGTGCCGAGCGCGAACGTGCTGCCTGATTGCGGGGAGCAGTTGACTGGAACGGTGCCATCGAAGTCGTCCGATGCCACTGGCGTGATGTAAGTGACAAGAGTGCCACCGCTACTGGTGGCGTTGGCGTTGATAGTTCCCGGGACCGTGAACTGAGGAGGCTGCACGTCTTCTTCGGCGACGACGAAAGGTGAAAGTGAATTGGTCACACCGCACACGGTATTCGTCTGTACATCAATGAATGTGGTGATGTTCTCCCACGCGGTGCCATTGAAGTGCATCAGCCGAAGGTTTGATTCGTCGTGCTGGTATGCGGTGTTTGGGTATTCCACGCAGATAGTAACAGGCGGTGTGAACTGGGCTGTGGTTGTGATGTCATAGTACGTCGGTGGATCTCCGAGCTTGTACTTACTGGGTAGTGGTTGGCCTGAATAATTGCTACCTGAAGTGACGTTGGTCATGCCGCCGACGGCGACCTGTGAAAACTTCACAGTGATGGTTGCTGGTAAACCAGTCGTTGAGTCCACCGGCTGGACAAGAATATTGGTGCCGGCTGGAGTGTTGCCGCAGTCGCGCAGGAGAATTGAAACGTTGTTTGAGCCCCAGTTCGCGGTGGCGAGGTCCTGCTTGCCGTCACCGTTGAAATCGCCCACCACTACTCCGAAAGGAGAGAGGCCCACGACGAAGTTGACCGCCGAACCAAAGCCGCCCCCGCCATCGCCCAAAAGGATCGACACATTGGCGGAGCCGAAATTCGGAACCGCCAGGTCTTGCTTGCCGTCCCCGTTGAAGTCTCCCACCGCTATTACTGTTTCGGGGTCGCTGCCAACACCGAAGCTAGTGCGGCCCCCAAAACCGCCAGCGCCATCGCCCAACAGAACCGATGCGGCATTTATACTTGGGTTGGAAAACGCTAGGTCCTGCTTACCGTCGCCATTGAAATCGCCTACTTCTACATCACGAGGAGTTGAACCAGCGTTGAAGTTGATGGCGTTAGCGAAACTGCCCGCACCATTCCCTAGTAAGATGGACACGACGCCTGCGGGCTGGCAGGCGATGGCCAGGTCCTGCTTACCATCGCCGTTGAAATCGCCGACTGCTAATCCTTGAGGGCCGTCGCTAACGGCGAAGCTTGCAGGCGGGCCGAAACCTCCGGTGCCATCACCGAGCAACATCGTTACTGTATCTGTAAAGTAGCAGGCAAACGCTAAATCGAGTTTACCGTCGCCGTTGAAATCGCCGACTGCTAGCTGGAAGGGCGCCGCGCAACCGGTGTCGACGCTTTTGCCCACGCTGAAATGGCCCATGCCATCGCCCAAATAGATCACAGCGGTGCTGGAGTCTAAGGCGACCAGGTCCTGCTTGCCGTCACCGTTGAAATCGGCAACGGCTCGGGCGTCGATGGGTACTTCACTGAAAAAGCTAAAATGTCCCGTGCCATCCCCTAACAAGACTAGAGTACGCAAGCTCGCTGTGACGGCTACGACCGCGAGGTCCTGCTTACCATCGCCGTTGAAATCGCCTACTAAGGTGCCCCCGACTCCATTCCCTACCTCAAACGTAGCGCCGGCGAAACTCAGTGGATTGCATGTTGAAGGCGTTGTCACCGTGAGCGTAAACGTCTTCGTCGTAGTTGGACCATTACTGCCGTTAAAAGCCTTGACCGTTACTATGTATGTTCCGGCTGGATGCGCATCGGTCACGCGGATCACGCCCGTCGTCGGATCGCCTTCGAGCTTGCCTTTGAAGTTGGACGAGGTGGAGACATTTATACTCGTCGTGTTTGCAGGCGCAAAATCAGGCGTAATCGTAGTGTTAGTGCTGAGGGATACTGACGTATCCGAATAGTTGCCAAGCGTTGGTGTCGGAGTCAGTAGGTAGCCGCCAACCCCGGCAACCTGGACCGCGATTTGCCCGACGTCATTGAAGCCATCGGGTATCGGCGGATTGTGTGGGTAAAACGGAAGAAGCTCCGCCGGAATCTGGATAGGAGTGGAGACACCGCCCTGCCAGATCTCGATCTTTGATGATCCGTCTAGGTACACCACCTGCCCCAGATTGTTCATGTGGCCGTATCCACTTAGGCCTAGATCGTGAATACCGGCACTATCCCAGACAACAAGATGAGTCGGAGACGTGTAGAAGCCGAGGATATTTCCTGGGTTATTGATGCTATTAGGGATTACCCCAGTGAGGCCGTCCATAGGGAGGAACGAAGCCGTTCCATCCGGTTCAAACAGGACTGGATCCACAGACCACGGAACTCCAGGACTGATGTTAGGCGGCGAGCAGAAGAAGTTGGTGAGCCCACCGAGCACGCGGCCCGCATCATTGATCGCAAAGTTGCCCTGCCATCCTACACCTGGATAGTACCCAGCCGGCAGTCCGGCGCATTGAGGCGGAATGGGGGCCGTTAGGGTTCGGATCGTCGCTCCGTTGGAGACCCACACGACCCCGCCCGGTGTATACGCCGGGCAGTCCGTACTTCCAAGAATGTATCCTGCAGCGTTGATTCCGTAGGAAACGCTGGGACTGCGGGTAGAACAAGTGCAACCGGCACCTACGCACGAGCCGGGGATAGGGATGTCAATGTCAAGGATAGACGGGATACCGTTTTTCCAAATCGCGATCTGCCCCGCTGAGGTGTTTGTCGCGTCGTAAACAGTACCGATTACCGTCCCGGCGTCGTTGATCTTGTAACTCTGAAGGCTCGCTTGATAGACAAACCCCGATGGCATGGGCAGGATCTGCGGGACCCCGTTGGTCCAAAGCACCGGGCGCACAGCGCCGCCCGGGCTGCCAGCTTCCCCCAGCACCTGGCCAGCATTGTTCATACTGCCATCCAAGTTGAAGAATACGTACCCGGACGGCGGCAGCAACGGAGTCACGGTGTAAGATTGAGCTGCGGCAGCCACAGCCGGCGGGTTAGTGGTGTTGATATTGCGTGTTTCGCTTGCACCAAACTCAGTCACGGTTTGCTTCGTTAACAGTTTTTCGCCCTTTCTTGAATTATGCCGCGAGGCCAAGCTGAGGCCGATGCCGGTGTAAAGCAATGCGCCCAACATGACGATAGCGAGTATTGAAATTTGGGTTTTCCTTATAGACCCTGAAACTTTCGTTCTCTGTATCTGGCCCAATGATTCTCGGATGGTCATTTGCGTCTCCTTATTTAAGACCTGAAATGCTCCTAGGGACGGTACTGAGCGGCAATTTGGCGAATGGGGCTCGCGTTGTCTTCTCTAGCTCGTCTACTAAGGTCGAGATTTCGGTCCTTGACCAGACTGATAAACGGGAATGGTAGGATTGCTACAACAACCGAAATCACAAAACTAAGCTTGTGACAATGCAGAAGAACGACGGGGTAACAAGCTAGTCGGACATGGGACTCTCTTGGACGCCAGGCTTCGCATTATTTCGACTGAACTCAGATAAGTTGAAGAAGCGGGGCACAGAATGCTGTTTCGCTTCTTTAGCGTTACTATCGCTAGTGGAGAATAAGGAACTCTCGTTTCAGTCTCCTCTCTATATAGCGATAAAAGCGCGCCCTATTCGGTCAAGATTCTTTTTAATCTCGAACTTAAATATTTGGCAGCACCAAGCATATCGCTCATAATCGCGATGAGCGTCCTAAGTAAAACTTGGAGCGACTACATGCCCGCCCTCCCCCAGGAAATAACTCAACTTCTGTTGCATTGGAGCCAGGGTGATAAGGCTGCTCTGGATCAGTTAGTGCCTCTCGTTTATCCCGAATTGCGACGACTCGCCAAGCGCCACATGGCTCGTGAGGATCCAGCTCACACGCTGCAAACATCTGCGCTGATTAATGAGGCATATCTGAAACTCGTAGATCAGCAGAATGTAGATTGGCAGAATCGCGCACACTTCTTTGCCGTCGCAGCGCAGGTGATGCGCCACATCCTGGTGGATCACGCTCGAACACGTAACTACGCCAAACGCGGCGGCGGAGCACCTAAGCTTCCGCTCGATGAGGCGGTGGCTTTGACAGAGAAACGAGCTGAAGAGTTGATCGCACTTGATGATGCACTCAGCGATCTTGCCCGGCTTGATCCGCGTCGGAGTCAAATCATTGAATTGCGTTTCTTTGGTGGGCTAACGCTTGAAGAGACTGCTGAAGTGATGGACACGTCGCCATCGACAGTTCAACGCGAATGGCGAGCCGCAAAAGCCTGGCTCCAACACACCATGAGCAGGCAAAAGAATCCTGAATAGATCTATGTCGCGTTATCGCTATAGATAGATGGACACGTCTATGGAAACTGGCAAGGTTCGGTGACTCCAGAACGCTACCAACAGATTGATCGAATATTTCAGGCTGCCCTGGCCCTCGATCCTGAACAGCGTCACGCTTATCTCGACGAGGCTTGCGGCGCGGACCAAAAGCTGCGCGAGGAAGTGGAATCGCTAGTCACTGCTGACGGGAGAGCACTGAGCTTTATTGACGAACCCGCATTCACGATGGCTGCGTGTGTTTTGGCGAGCGATGAACCAGCATTTGCCGCCGGAACTCACATTGATCGCTACAAAGTGATTTCATTGCTCGGCTCAGGCGGCATGGGTGAGGTTTATCTGGCGCACGACGAAAGACTGGACCGCAAGATTGCTCTCAAGCTGCTACCTGCGCACTTTACTACAAATCAAGAACGGATGTGGCGCTTCCAACAAGAAGCTCGCATGGCCTCTGCCCTCAATCATCCAAATATCATCACAATTCATGAGATTGGTCAGGTTGAGAATCGCAACTTCATCGCCACTGAATTCGTCGATGGGGAGACGCTCCGCCAGCGTCTGAAACGAGGAGCACTAAGTCTGCCTGAATCGCTCGATATCGCAATTCAGATTTGCAGAGCACTAGCGGCAGCTCACAATGCGGGAATCGTCCATCGCGACATCAAGCCGGAAAACATCATGCTTCGTCATGATGGCTACGTGAAGGTTTTGGACTTCGGTCTTGCCAAGCTTACAGAACAGCGCGATCAGCCAACTCAAGGGGATCTCTCTGACAGAGTTGATATCTCCTCCGGTTTGCTGATGGGGACCGTGAAGTACATGTCGCCTGAACAGGCGCAGGGGCAGCAAGTAGATCAACGAAGCGATATGTTCAGCTTGGGCGTCGTCCTCTACGAGATGGTGACAGGTCACACTCCCTTCAACGGTGAAGACACTAGTCATCTTGTCACGTCAATACTCCAAGACGAGCCTCAACGGTTGACTGTATATGCGTTGCGTGCACCTGAAGAACTACAAGGGATCGTCAGCAAAGCGCTAATCAAGAACAGCGCCCAACGATATCAAACTGCGGAAGATTTGCTTGTCGACCTCAAGACGCTAAAACAACGACTTGAACTTTCGACCGAGTCTCCATCGGTACCTCGTAGACAGGATCGGACCGATTCTAAACTTAGAAGCCGAACGCTGGTAGCTCTGTTTATTGTTCTCATTACTACAGGCCTCGGCGTAACAGTTTACCGTCGACGACATCTTAACAACCCAACGTCACTGCCTCAGGGCATGAGAATTACACGCCTCACTAGCGGCGGTGCATGGGGTCCCGTCATCTCGCCTGACGGTAAGTTCATAGCTCACACCGCCACTGAAGCCAACGGGCAAGAGAGCATTAGGTTGAGGGAAATTATTACGGGAGATTCCGTCCAACTCGTGGCGTCCCAGGGCGGGGGCGTGAGCCCAATCGTCTTCTCCCAAGATGGCAGTCACTTTTATTTCTCGAGGATGCAATCCGACGAGCAATCGGTATATTTTCAGACTGATATTTTTCGCATCCCCGTGATTGGGGGGACGCCCCAGAAGGTATTGTCAAACGCTGGCGGAGTCGGGCCCTCACCCGACGATAAGCAATTGTTCTTCTATCGCGCAGACCCTGCGACGCAGGAGACGAAGCTGCTTGTCGCCGATGCATACGGCACAGGAGAGCGCGTCGTCTACGCACGGAAGTGGCCTGACATCGCTTGGTGCCCGAGCTGGTCGCCCGATGGTAAGTTGCTGACCTACAGCGTTCGAAACCGTGATGGCGATCATTTCTATAATTCAGTCGCAGCTATACCAGTCGATGGTGGTGCGGAACGGTTGCTCACCTCATACAGGTGGAGAGACGTCTGGGGACCGACCTGGCTCTCGGATGGGAGCGGATTCCTTGTTACAGGTCGCGAACGTGTAGGCGATCCAACCCAGATCTATTACGTCACTTATCCCAGTGGAGAGGTTCGGAAGCTTACTGATGATGCCAACTCTTATCTGCCCGCTAGTATCAGCGCGGATTCGAAGACTATAGTCGCTGATGTTCAGGTAATGACATCGAAGCTTTGGGTAGTGCCAGCGGATAACACCTCCAGCGCAAGGCAGATTACTTATGGCGGTAGCGATGGCCTGGGCGGCGTTGCCTGGACGCCCGATGGTCGGATCGTCTTCGCCAACTTCTCCAGCGAGGAAGACTATACCCGAGATGGTGCTATCTGGATCGTGAATGCGGACGGACAGAACAGGAAGCGTCTCACCTATGATGATGGGATGAACTCAGATCCAGTTGTCACTCCTGACGGGCGATATATCGTTTTCAGTTCGTGCCGAGAGGGAGGCTGGGGTATTCGGCGAATGAACTTGGACGGTACCGATCAGAAACAGCTGGCATCCGGCAGCGACCCTATGACTAACCCATACACCTCCCCTGACGCCCGTTGGGTGGTGTTCAAACGCGGACCGCTCCAAGCCTCAACAGTTTGCAAAGTATCGATAGACGGAGGCGATGTAACCAAGTTGACGGACAGAAACGCTTACCCCCCGTCAGTGTCACCGGATGGAAAGCTTGTTGCGTTCTTCGCAACTAAAGGGAACGCAAATGAACTGGTGTTCATTCCAGCGGAAGGCGATGCGCCCGTTAAGACCCTTGATGTTTCACCGAATAGTCGGTTTTTGTTTTTTACCTTGACCGCTCGCTGGTCCGGTGATCTGCTCACCTACATTGATAACAAGCGCGAAGTATCAAACATCTACGGTCTGTCTCTTAAAGGCGGGCCGACTCGACAGCTTACCGATTTCAACAGCGATACTATATTCAGCTTCGACTGGTCACCTGATGGCAAACAGCTGGTGGTTGCGAGGGGCCAATACAACCATGAGATTGTCCTGCTCAGTGGCCTCCGTTGATCCTTTCCTTTTGCGACGTCAAACTAAGACAACGGCAACTTCGCAAAACGTCCCCAATTGTTCCAACTTGTTAGTGAGGTTTGCGGGCGTGCCAATTGGTGAGAGGCAGGCAGGCGATAAATCCTTTAGAATCAATGAATTACAAGCATTATTGGACCAGCCAATAGCTGGAGTGATGTTGGTAAACGTCAGCATCTTGCGCCAGCAATAGTGGAATAGACCTGTCAATCTGAGGCGATTGGATTAGCGGAAGTTTTCCACCAGCATTATGTCACCTGCAAGCTTGTCTTGTTGGGTGTAGAGAATTCGTTGGCCGTCGGGTGATACTTCCAACCCGGAAACGAATTCATTCACATCTTGCATGACTGTAATCCTTTTCACCGCGCGAGTAGCAAAGCTGAAAAAATCAATGGCAGTGGTGCCCTTAGCTGCGGTGTTGATGAAGTAAATGCCGTCATCGACTACCGTCCACGCACCCCACCCGCCGGCGTTTGGGATGTCAAGAATTAGCGTCTCCTCACCGCCATCAACGGGGACTCTCCAAACACCCGGCGGTCCCTTGCTGTAGTAAAGGGACTTGCCGTCAGCGGACTCAAAACTTGTGAAGCCGCCGTGTCTCGTAACTTGCACTGCTTCTCCTCCTTCGGCGCGTACCTTCCACAGCTGTTCATTTCCCGTGCGGTTCGAACAAAAATAAATCCATTTCCCGTCTCTCGACCAGGTTGACAAACCTTCGTCAGAAGTGCCAGACGTATTGGCTAGCGGAAGCTCGAGTGAGACCATCGCAACATCGTCCCAAGTCTTCGGAATAGTGGGAGTGAATGCCACCTTTGAGTCTTGCGGTTGAGTAAGTAACACGATGACGCAATTGACGAGAAAGGCTGCAAGCGCGAGATATCTGATGCTGGCTGTCATAACAACCCTCGAATTAGTAAATTGTTCGAGTGAGTCCTTGACTAGTTTTCTGTTGATTCCGTGTTCAAGGGAAGTGTGTGTCCAAATACCTCGGCGCGGTAGAAATTATTCACCGCATTAGCTCTGGCACCGCGCCTAGGCTGGCCCAACGCGTGGCCGGCTCGCCACGATGGTGCAGCCTTCCTCGCCGCGTCGTTCGGGCGAATCTTCCGCGCATTTAACCGCGGATCGATTTTGAGTACCTTGACCAGTAGCGATCTCGCACAACGTGAACATCAAATGCAGTGTGATCGATATCTCTTTCATTCGTTATCTCCATATCGATCGTTAAGACATCTACTGGTCGATCTTGTTAAAGACCACTGTCCCGTCGTTAACGATCATTCGAATGTCTTTAAGTGCTTCGATCGATGATAGAGGGTTATCACCGACGATAACGATGTCCGCCTCTAACCCTTTCCTTATTGCACCCGTTCTTTTGTCGATCTCGAGGAGCTTGGCGGCCTGCGATGTGATGGCCTTGATAGCTTCCATTTTGGGTATGCCCGCTTCGACGAGGCCCGCCGCGTTATCGGCTATCGTCACTCGGCCGGAATCAAACATTCGCCCGTAGGTAATATCCGTTGCCCCGACGACCCGGACTCCCATTTGATAAGCGAGGTGCGTTACCTCCTTTGCTTTCGGCCGCATTGTGCGTCTTCGCTCAGCCAGGATCGGATTGGGCGGCGCAATCCTTTCCCAAAAGGCCGTTGCCGAATCGTCAAAAGTGTTGCTGACCAACCATGTTCCCCGGGATCTCATGAGCCTCAAAGTCTTCTCACTCAGCCAAGTCCCGTGCTCTATAGATCGAACGCCCGCCTTTACCGCGGCATACGCACCGTCGTCCGGATGAGCGTGTGCTGCGACTTTCAAACCGGCTTTTCCAGCCTCGTCAACAATGGCAATGAGCTCCTCGTCTGTGAAAGTTCGTTTTCGCGGGTCCGTATCCGCCGTACCAGCACGTTCCGTCGCAAGTACTTTGATATGATCGACGCCTTTTGAGGCGAAAGCTCTCACAAGTCTTCTCACGTTCTCGGTTCCTGACACGCGCGGCTTCATATCGGCCAGTTCGGGGAAGTCTTTGATGAAAGAAGGGAAAGCGTCGAACACATCAGGCCGTACCTGATAGCCCGCAGCTAAAACCTCAGGAATATCAGTCCGCCCTCGTCTGTGCGCGTCTCGTATCTCGATATCGATGAAATGATCAGCAGCCATTGTTCTGCCTGTTGTTATGCCGAAACGCAAGGCCCTTTGTGCTGATTCGAAATCGTTGAAATGCACGTGCGAATCGATGTAACCCGGCAGAAGCCATTTGCCCTTCAGATCGATCACGTCGGCTCCGGTGGGTACAGATCCCAGAAGCTTCCGAATTCCGGTGATCTTTCCGTTTGTGATTGTCACCGAGACATCCCGCAGTGGTTCGCTTGATACGCCGTCGATAACATTCGCGTGCTGAAAAACGATCACGCGTGATCTATCTTGTGCCGAGATCGCCAACGCGTTTATGAATAAGCAAATGCAAGCAATAAGCTTTTTCATATTATTAATATTCGCCGAGAACCGGAGTTCTCGATTCCACCCCCGGTCTCTTCGATTTGCTTTCCAGCCTTTCGCTCTTCATTTCAAAGTCGCGGCGCGTTTGACCTGCTTTACTACTTGAGCCGAAGCCGTGACCGCAGTCAGGAGCCTAGCAAGAAATAAAGCCGTGATCTTTTTTGCTGACTTCATTGTTTTCAACTGCTCTATGGCCGCCCGGTCATGGGGGATCCGAGGCTTCATGATGTGCGCGACCGCTCACTCCGGATCACTTCAACGCCCCGCCCCGGCCTCGGCCGGTGAATCAGGTCGTGCTTCCCGCTTCGCGCCAACCGTTCGGCGTTGGCCAGCAAGGCATCGAGCGCCGGACGGTCCAGGTAACGGCCATTCGACACCACGGCGGAGATGCGCCGGGCATGGCGGATGTCGGCAAGCGGATCGCCGTCGATCAGCACGAGGTCCGCAGCCATCCCTTTCGCGACGGTTCCGAACTCGCTGGTCTTCTCGAAGTAGCGAGCCGGGTTCAACGTGGCCGTGCGTAGCGCCTCAAGCAGGGTCGTAGGTGTCGAGGGCTCGTGTCCGCTGCGCGGTATGAATCTCCGAGCGTAGCTCGCCACCGCCCCGCCCCGCTCCCGCTTCGAGCAAAGCGATCCGCTCAGCAAGCAACGTATCGGCCTCGCTCGAACATGCGAACTCGAGATTGCGCAGGTGCTCAAAACTCCTGACCCCCGCGTCCGATGCCTCCCCGGCGAGGACAGAAAGCGGCACGTGAGCGACCACCGCAAGCCCGTTCTTCTGCGCCTGCTCCACGACGGCGAAGAACGTGTCACGACGCAGCATCTCGTAGGCTTTGACGAAGTCGGCGCCGCGCTGCGCCAGGATGTCCACGTTTTGTCGGGCCTCGATTGGCGTCCTCAAGACGATCGCGATTCCCGGGTAGACGGGAGGCACTCCATCAATCAACGAGCCTGTCCCAACGATACGTGGTCCAACCATGCGGCCCGACTCAACTTCTTCGCGCCACGCACACAGTAAGTCCAGGAACGACGCGACCTCGCGGACGCCGGTGATGCCATGAGCGACGGTGAGCGGAAAGGTCACCTCGGGGCAACCCGGCGGAACCCCACTTAGGAGGTGCGTGTGCATGTCCCAAAGGCCAGGTATCAGGAATTTGGCGGTCGCGTCAACGACGCGTGTCGCCTTCGGGATCCGAGCTCCGGCCGCGGGGACCACCTCGACGATGCGCTCGCCCGAGATCCGTACCACTTGGTCGCGGATCAGCCGCCCTTCGACGACGTCGACGACCGTTACGTTAGAAAACGCGACCTCGTCCGCGCGGGCGGGCACTACGAAGAGCACCAAAGCCAGAGCGAGGGCTGCGGCGAGATCTCTCATCTTACATATTCGATTCATTCGCATTCGTCAGTCTCATTCTTTGAGAGCGTTGCATGTGCCCAGACAACTTGCAATTGCCCCTGGTTCTCGGGAGAGCGATGCTGTAAGCGCTACTGATAACTCAGCTCGCCGTAAAAACTCGCCCGTAGGTTCTTACTCTGGATGCGAGGCCGATTCGCCGAAGGGCTGACCAAAGCGGTACTTGATTCGCTGTGAGCACCGGCCTTTTCAACCGTTTTTCAAGAGCGTTTATTGCTCCAATTGTTCTAGCGCCGTTGCCGCTGAGTACGACGGCCTCTGCACTACTATGCACGTTAGCGACAACCCATTCATACACCTCAGCGGGAGAAAGCTCCGAGAGCTTCCGGGAGGGCCCGATGCGCATGCACGATACCACCTCAAACCCAACTTTTTGAAAGTAATCGCGTCCCATCAAATTGGTCTCTTCTGAAAACCATGGCGGATGTACGATCGCGATGCGGCGGATATGCAAGAACCGGAGAGCGTCGGCAAAGGCAAGGGTTGGAAGAATCACAGGAATGCCCTTCGTCGCCTTTTCCAAACGTGCAACTAAACGCGGGTCGCCGCTGGGCCCCTCGATGTAACTCGTGCTCGAAAAACCTAGAATCACTGACGACGGCGCAAAACTCGATAGGAGCTCCGCAGCGTTATCAAGATGCGGAGGGTCAAGAAACCGTCTGAAGTTGTCCGTCCGACTTGGATCATGGAGCCACTGAACTATCGATGAGTGGACAGCGACTCCATCGGGGGCCATTGTCTTGATCTCTGATTCCGGCCGAGCGTCTCCCTGAGGCGTCAGCACTCCGATCGTGGTCAACCGCCCGGCGCCGTCTGGTTGCCAACGTGGTTTGTTGCTTGCGGCTGTCTGGAAATTAGGAGCGCGTGCTGCTAGCGCACCGAAACCCGAGGCTACAATAAAGTGCCTGCGCTTCATATGAATTCCTCCTGAATCTAGACCATAGTTCATTTCGTATTCGAGCTCGCTTCATTAAGCTGAGTGGCATGTGCCCAAACAACTTGCCATTGCCCCTTCCGCTTTTCGTAAAGGTGTGTGTGCCAGAACGTAACCGGGCGTGTGGGACTACCCTTAACAGAGACTCTCAAGCGCGCTTGATATCGGATAACAGCCGAGTTGCCGTATAGCCGAACGCGCATCTCTCCCGGTTCCCATTCGAGCTAGTTCAAGTCTCCGGACGCGATGCGTTGCAAGTATTGTTCTTTCGAATGCATCGCGCCGCGTGGGTTTATCAACATGAAGTCGTGAGCGTGCAGGCGACTGGCGGTCCAACCTTTCTTAGCCTGATGACGCTAAGTTATTTGCCGTCAACTTCCCCGTCAACGTCGAGAATCCTAAGTCAGAAGAATTTTTATTCTTCTAAAACTTTGGCATCTTAAATGATCTCTGCGCGCTTGCGTCAGCAATAGTGTAAACAGCAGCTTTGAAATCTCGCCATACGCATAATGGCGCCGTATGATTTCAAGATCATAGCGACTCGGGAATCAGAATCGTAGGGAGTTCGTTTTTTGCTCGAATGGGCCGACGAAGAAACAATGAAAGATCGAGGGGGCAAAATTTCTAACCGATTAAGGAATGGTCCGAGATCAAGAAGATAACTGCTGCTGCTCATAATCCACCGTTCGGGAGATCGAAGATCGCACGTTGGCCTTGACTGACCATTCGCCACAGAGGAAGTTGGCAAGCTGATAGGCCCAAACAAATGGCTGGGGAGGTGTTTATGATATCGAGGCACTGGCGAGGCGTGGTAAAAACGGAGGAAGCCGACGACTACATTAGCCACCTTCAGAAGAATACCTTTCCTCAACTCGCACACATTCCTGGCTTCGTATCGGCGTCGATTTTGCGCAGGAATACGGCGCGAGGTGTGGAGTTCGTGATACTGACAACGTGGCAATCGATGGAGGCGATACGGCAGTTCGCGGGCGAGTCGCCGGACGTTGCGGTCGTTCCACCCGTCGCACAAGCGATGATGGTCGAGTACGACAAGAAAGTTGCTCATTACGAGATTGCATATACCTACCAACGCGAATAGAAAACTTGTCGACTTGCATTCGAAATCTTTAGCCGCAGTGGTGGTAGTCGAGAAGGGCTGTTAGCATAGTGCGCCGAGACCTACGGCCGCCAATCACGTAGAACTTGCCGAATAGCTTCGAGTCGTCGCGCACCTTGGTTGGCCCACAGACTCGGTACGAGCCAACCGCCTTCATCCATCTCATTCCAAGCGTACATCAAGACGACGTGGCCATCCGCAGTGGATGGATACTTTGTACACCAGTCGAGTGCTGCCCGAAGGTG
>JBKPQV010000010.1:0-5977 GCA_046734235.1 Acidobacteriota bacterium | reverse complement strand
CGGATCGAGTAAAGCCGATGTTCGGTTCGAATTAACAAGCGCTCCCCAACCAACGCAGGTGAAGCCTGGGCCATATCGTCAAGCGTATTCACGTGGAGTAATTTGAATTCCTCGCCCGTTGAAACTACAAACGTTTGACCTTCCTCGCTCAAACAAAAGAGTTTGCCGTTGTAGGCCCATGGTGAAGTCGTGAAAGCAGTTGCAGCCGGGTCGATGCGCGTTTTGTAAGTTTGCTTTCCAGTCTTGGCGTCAAAGCGATTCAAGATGCCTGTTTCAGTGAGCGTGTATATAGCGCCATCGTAAGCTAACGCTGATGGCAAATAGGTACCAGCACGTGCCTGAGACCAGACTACAAACTGGTTAGAGGTTTGATCCTTAGTTAACGAAATGTCTCCTGAAGCGCCCGGTTTTACTGCGAACAAAGATCCTCCTCGTCCGCCATTGATATAAAGCAATCCATCATAAGCAAAAGGGGTAGGAATCGGGGCCCCTGCCATTCCTGATAGACGCCACAGCTCTTTGCCGGTCAGGTCGTAACTAACGGCTTCGCGTGGTCCAACTGTTACGATTTCTGTGCGGAGTGGATGCCGCCAGATAAAAGGAGTTACCCACGCGGAACGATTCGGTGGTTGGCTTTTACCGCCGAGATCTCGATTCGTGCGCCAAACTTGTTTCCCGGTTTTCTTGTCGTATGCAGCGATGAATTGCTGTTTCTCATTGTCGCTAACGATTACGAGCAGGTTGTCGACTAGCGCAGGAGAACTTCCAGTTCCGAAGTCGAGGTAAATTGGATTTGCTTCAAGCGGCGTGGTCCACAATTGCTTTCCTTTTTGGTCAAAAGCCCACAGTCCCATGTTGGCGACATAAACGTAAATCGACTTACCGTCAGTGACCGGGGTTTCTGATACGAAGCTGTTCTTGCGATGACGTCCGCCAGGTGGATGGCCTGCAAAGAATTCTTTCTGCCAGTCTACTTTGCCACTCTTTATATCGAGGCAATAGAGGATGTAGTGCAGGTTAACTTCGGCAGGAAGTTCGATGTCACGCTCTGTTACTTTCTCCATAATTTCCTTCATCGAAAGTCCCTGCTTTTGCAGCTCGGCCGCATACTCATTGCTGTATTCAGTGCCAGTTTGTGGTGGCTTTGATTTACCTTCAGTGGTTACGGTGGTTAGGTATACTTTGCTGCCCGTAACGATTGGTGAAGACCAACCGCGCCCGGGAATTTCTAACGACCATTCGACGTTCTCAGTTTTGGACCAGTGCTCAGCCAGCTTTGCATGAGTTCCCACCGGATTTGATTGTGGCCCTCGAAATTGCGGCCAAGCCATGTCCTGGGCATTGACGGTGGATGCTGTGAGCAACAGCACTGTGAAAATGAACATGCGGCGCGTTTTACCGGAAGGAATCATTTAAACGTTTCTCCAGTGAATTGGATATTTGAAACAGAAATTGTATCGATAACAATCGTCGTAAGTTGTTCTATGGCAACGACGATAGGGTGACGGCGATAAAACGTATGCGGGACGAGTTTTGTTTCAATACTTCTGCGGGTAAGTAGCTGATGTTCTCTCGCCGCGGAGCGGCCTAAGAATAAAGCCCAGGGTGCAGCGAGGCTCTGCGAGCGAAACCCTGGGTGTGGTTCGAATTGATCGATGCGTCCTGACGGGACGCGAGTCGGGCTCAGGGTTCTCAGAATTAAGCTGTTGCCTCCGACGTCTATGGATAATGACACGAGGATTCACTCACGTGTTACTCCCGTCCTTTCAGGACGCCCAAGGATTTCTAATCGCGCACCCAGGGTTTCGCTCGCAAAGCCTCGCTGCACCCTGGGCTTTACTCTTAGGCCGCTCCGCGGCAAAGAAAACCTTAGCGACTCATGCTTCATCTGAAGGCCATAGTGTCCTTCAGATCTGATTACTTTATTAATTCTCGAATCCAGCTGCTCTGTATTGAATCTCTCACACTCTTGCCACGGCTGTCCTTCAGATTAGAACTAACACCAAGCGACAGGAAATGTTCGATAATCTCACGCTGGGCGTCAATCGCGATGGGCTCACCTGATCCGCCCCGTCCGGTATTTTGTACTGCAAGATGAAATGCGGTCGAGCCGGGTTTGTTTTTCGCCAATGGGTCACTTCCGGACCGCAATAGGAATTTCACAGCAGCTGCACTTCGCGTCCGCACGGCGCGGTGAAGTGGTGTGGCCCCATTCATATCTTGCGAGTGAATGTTTGCTCCGTGTTTGATCAGGCAGCGGATTGTTTCAACCTGTAACTTCGGATCCCATGCAGGTTGCGTGATGCATCCGTCTGAAGCGTAGTGGAGCGGAGTACTCTTGCGACGATTCTTTGCAGCATTCGGATTTGCTCCGACTTGTAACAACAAGTCGACTATCTCAAGTCGATATCCTGCGGCTGCCAGATGCAATAGAGTATCGCCCACGTAAATCCAATGAAAGATACCCGAGTCGTAGAGTTTTGGCGTTGTGATTAAGCATGTCGCGAGGGAGTGGTCCGCTTTGAGCAGTTTCGTGGCTCCGTTTATGTCGTTCTCAATAATTGCTCGTGTCATCTGCTCCATAAGGTCAGTTGTCAGTTGTCCGTAGTCAGTTGTCCGTGGTTACGCTCATGCCTTTAGTAACCCGCCTGGAATCAACACGAGCATTGGTCCTGGGACCGCACGCGTCCCCGCGTGCCCGGTGGCCTAGACTGCTCTCTCTTGGATAAAGAACTTGTGATGCAACTCCTGCTGTCAGAGGTTAATGCACGCGGGGATGCGTGCGCTCCCAGGACCAGTGCCCGTGTGTTGAATAAGCGGGTTACTAAAGGCATGAGCATAACCACTACTACGGACAACTGACTAGTGACTACGGACAACTGACAACTGACTTGACCTCCAATAATACACTGCCCTTGTTTTTCACACTTGTATAAACAACACACATACCTGACAATCGACTCAAACGACGCGAAGTTTGGCTCTGTTCTTCTTAATCTTTGGAGGACGCCATGAAGAACTATCGCAAGGAAGTATCTCTTCAGGTACCCACTCATCGGGGTTTTATGAACATCACTCATCAAATTGAAACTTGTGTGCGTGAGAGTGGCATCACCGAAGGATTTGTCCTGGTGAACTCCAGGCACGTAACTTCTTCAGTCTTTGTTGATGATGATGAAGAAGGTCTGTTCCGCCATTACGAACAATGGTTGGAAAAAATTGCTCCAGTCCTCTCAGCCGGAGACTACAGCGATGAGGTGATTGGTGAGGACATTATCGACTCCCACATGAAAAGACATGTAATGGGTCGTGAAGTGACCGTAGCAATCACTAACGGACGATTGGATTTTGGCCAATGGGAACAGATTATTTACGGAGAGTTTGACGGTGGTCGAGCGAAACAAGTATTGGTGAAGATCATTGGCGAGTGAGCGATGGGGTGGGAGCTATAGGACCTATAGGACCAATAAGACCTATTCTTTTGATAGATCCAATCGGTCCCATAGGTCCAATTTTTTCGACCATTAGAACAAAATCCTAAATTTGAACTGAAACACTCTCGGCAGATTCGTTTGTGTCGTTACTTTGCCAAAGGCAGCGTTGGTAATGTTCGTATTGATTCCACCAAAACGAACATAGTTCCAAACGTTGAAGCCATCCACACCAAACACAAACTTGAGCTGTTCGGTAACCTGGAAGTCGCGCGATAGGCTCAAGTCTGTATTAAGTAGATGTGGGTTTCGTAGGCCATACGCACCGAGTACGGGAGTGTTGCCGTAGGTAAACGGCGCAGCGTTAACAAACGCATTTCGATCAATAAATGGGGTGGCATTAGCGACGGCGGCCTTAACGTCGCCATTACCCCAGTCGCCGTTGATTCTAACCGGACCGCTAAACGCTGGATTGTAGTTCGCATAACAAGTACCAGCTTGCGGCAGTGTGCAGGTGCCGACGAAGGGACCCAGCGGCGTACCGTCCGCGTAGCGCTGGATTCCGGAAAACTGCCAGCCACTGACCAATGCCTGGACCACCTTGTTGTCACTATCCCATCTCTTTCCTTTTCCGAACGGCAACTCATAGTTAAAGAAGGCGTTGAATACATGCGGCATGTCGGTGTTTGCAATCGACCTATCGAGGTTCCCCAGGTAAGCGCTACGAATACCGAAGATGTTGCCCAACGACTTGCTAAATGTGTAGTTGACGTTGAAGGTCAGTCCTTGTGAGAGGCGTTGTTGCAGAGACAGCTGCATAGCGTGGTAATTGGTCTGGCCTACATTTCCATAGGGATCAGAAATGCCGCCATATTGTGGGAACGGTCGCAACATCTGTGCGATCGTGCCCGTGAATGTGGGAAACGGAAGCGCTATTCCGGGGATGATTGCCGCTGCTGCTGCGACGTTTGCCGGAGTTGCGTTTTGATTAAGTAGATTGCCAAGCGGCAGATATCTCGGATCGATCTGGTTGGACCACGAGCCGCGACCTGCACCCGCCAGTTGCTTGCCGTTGCTACCAACATAAGCCGCGGTTAGTACCAGCGATGAAGTAATTGATCTTTGTAACGACAGATTCCAATTCTGGTAGCGAGGTGGTTGGCTGTTCGGTTCGGCATAAGTCAAGGTGCCGCCTGCAACTCCCGGAGCATTAAAGCCTGTCAGATACGTTTGATCGTAGATAGGTCCTTTTACAAATGCTGGTATTCCGTTCTGCCAGTAAAAGGCTGGATCAAAGGAATTGGGTGCAACCAGAGCAGGACTCGCGTTGAGTCCGGTAAAGCCTGATCCCAATCGCGCGTTCTCGCGTCCGCCAACTGCGCCTCGGCGCGTATACATGATTCCATATCCACCGCGTAGAACCGTTTTGTCGTTGTACGCATAGGCGAATCCAACTCGAGGGCCCCATGCGTTTGGATATGTATTAACGATCTGACTGCAGTGGCAGCTGATAGCGTCTGGGGCGTAGTTGCCGCCAAATCGTAAAACGCCTGGTCTGCCTCCCGCCGCGGGATTCGGAACGGTGGGATCGAGGAAAGTGAAGTGGTCATCTTTTTCCGTGTAAGGAATCATGTAGTCGTAACGAAGACCGAGGTTCAATGTTAGACGAGAATTAATCTTCCAATCATCAGCAACCCAAAATGAGGTTGTGCTGAAAATGGCCGTTGTGGGCGTAGAGCCAGATACAGTGTCTTCAAGTACTGTTGCAGTGCTCAAGGCGCCGATCAAATAGCTCGCATAGGAGTTACCGGTGTTGTTATTCAAAGTACTGGCGGAACTGAATTGAGCTGTTTGGGCATTGCTGAAATTGGCAACAAAGAAGCTCCCGGTATCGTCGTTCTTAACTTTGTCGTAAGTCTTTTGATACTGAAAGCCAAACTTGAACGAATGCTTGTCCTTTATCCAAAGGACATTGTCCTGGAACGTGTAGTTGTAGTTGTTATCTTCAAAGTCGCGTGAGTTAACTGCGCGCCAACCACTTGGCGAATTCGTTCCGCCAAAAGTTGCTTCGAGGAAAGCGTCACTCGCGTCCCCTGGCGGCAAACCCTGGAGTCCCGACTGCTGCGACCACTTGCCATCTGAAGTGGCATTGGTAATTGGAACAAAGAAGTGGTTGAAGCCGAAGCTTGCCTGATTAATTAGCGTTGGACTTATCGACCAGCTGTGTTTCAGCTGGAACACCTTGGGAATCTCCGCTACTAAACGTGTGTCGGTGTAGGGAAGCGGTAGAGCCGATTGTGGAAATGCGGAGCTGACCTCGCGGTACGCGCCCGATTGGCTTCTCTTACCATATGTGTACAAACCTGAAAGTCTCTGTGATTCTGTTAAGTTGTAATCAATTTTCCGGTTGTAGCTGTTGTTGTCGTAACCGACGGGAACCTGTCCCAGGTAGTTGTTGGCGATACCCGTACTGGTTGGGGTCGGGAGCAAACTTTGGTACACCCTTGAAATGGCTGAAAGTCGGGAGGCGGGAATGATATTTAGAC
>JBKPQV010000009.1:0-23163 GCA_046734235.1 Acidobacteriota bacterium | reverse complement strand
GTTTTAGTTGGCGGAGATTGGGATGAACAGGAATGTGACGAAGTGGATCTGTTTCTGACATAACGAGCCTCCTTTTGATGATGCCCGTTGTCCGCTTTGGTTCGGGCGAAAGGAAGTTCGTTAACTGAACTTGTTCGCTTTTATTAGATCAGGTGGACTCGGTCCTGCCCGCGGACGTGGAGGCGTCCTGAACGCCGGGGTGAGAATAGCTCTCCCAACTGTTCCTGGCAAGCGGGTGCTTGTTTGAACCGCGTTTCATTCGTCTCATGTCGCCGATTCCTCGTTCTGTCACTGGGTTCACGCGCTTTGCATTTCCTATGTTATTTTCTACGTTCGTCTAAATATATTCGGCCATCGTTTGACGTGCTATTAATCCAACAAAACATCACGCATTCGTTCCAGTCCTTAGTTCTGCTTGCCGTTCTGATCGCAATAGGGATTGGTCTGCTTTTCATACTCATCAGAGAGGTTCGCAAAATCCCAGCGAAACTCTTCACGCTCATGGCCACCGCATTTATAGATATGGTGGGCCTCTTGATGATCATTCCCTTGCTGCCTTTTTACGTGAAGGCGCTTGGGGAAAATGGGGTACAAATCTTTGGGTTCCGCCTTGGAATCGGAATAATAACCGCCGTCATTGTCTCTGCTTTCACGGTCGCGCAGCTTCTAAGTGCGCCAGTGTGGGGACGCTTTTCCGACCGCGTTGGAAGAAGGCCGGCCCTCATAATTGCTTTGGCTGCGTCAGCAGTTGCCTACCTGATCTTCGGTTTTGCGCATTCGTTGTTTTTGTTGTTCCTCTCCAGAATCGTACAGGGAGCGGGAGGAGGAACGGTTGGAGTCATTCAAGCTTACGTAGCAGACACGACTAAACCAGAGGATCGAGCTCGTGCTCTTGGTTGGTTATCAGCGACGACAAATCTTGGAGTAGCGCTTGGCCCAGTGCTCGGATCATTCGCTGTCTGGGTTGGAAAGCTTAGTTTCGTTCCACATCCTGGCGGTATCGACATGCGATACGCCGCCCCTGGAATCCTTGCTGCTGCCCTGTGTTTACTCAACATGGCATTCGCGTGGAAGTTTCTGACCGAGTCACGCGACCCCAACGATCACGTTGCTACGGACGAACCTCGCAAAACATCCCGACAAGCTATTTGGCGGGTTATCTCGCATTCGAGCGAGCCCGCGTCACGACTCATTTGGATTTACGCGGTTTCAATTGGTGCTTTTCAGGGCAGTTTTGCCGTGCTCGCGCTGTTTTTAAACCATCAGTTTCAAGTGACTGAACAGACAATCGGTTACTTCTTTATGTACGTCGGTTCGATTTCCGTTTTTACGCGAGTGCTGTTGCTTGGTCGGATGGTTGATTGGTTGGGCGAAGCAAAACTGTCGCGTCTTGGCTTAGTGTTATTGACAGCCGGCGTGGTTGGGATGCCGCTGGCCAAGAACCTGTGGATGCTGGCCATTGCAGTTGCATTGATTCCACTTGGAACAGCGTTTACTTTTCCCTGTGTCACTTCGCTTTTGTCACGCGTGATTGCGCCAAGAGAACGTGGTCTTTACATGGGAATGCAACAGACTTACGGAGGAGTGGCGCGGATTATCGCTCCGTTGTTCTTCGGTTGGTCATTTGATCATTTGGGAGTGAGATCACCTTACTTCTTTTCGGCTGCGTTTATCTTTGGAACACTCTTCCTTGGGTTCGGGTTGGATCGCTTCGTACGGCCCACTCCCGCGCAAGTCGAGCAGGTGCCGTCGCTAGTGACTGACGCCCCAAGCGCAAGTGAACAAGAAGCCTAACAATTTTTACATAGTATGTGCGGACGATTCACACTTAGATCTGTTGATAGGATCCGGCTCGCACTTGGCGATCGAATTGACCTCGAATACGTACCTCCTCGTTACAACATCGCTCCAACTCAACCTGTTATCACAGTTGTCGAAAACGAAATAAAAGAGATGACGTGGGGCTTGATCCCAAACTGGAGCAAGGAGCCCAAAGCGATCATCAATGCGCGAGCTGAGACGCTCGACACGCGCGCCAGCTTCAAAGAGTCATTTGAAAAGCGACGTTGCTTGATACTGGCAGATGGTTTTTACGAATGGCGCCGCATTGGCAGGTCAAAACAGGCATTCTTTTTTCAAATGAAAGACGAACACGCCTTTGCGTTTGCGGCGATTTGGGATTGGTGGCGGAAAGGCCAGTTGATAATTAATTCCTGCGCAATGGTAACTACTAATGCAAACGAACTGCTGTTACCAATACACGATCGAATGCCAGTCATTCTCCGTGAAGAGTCGTATCGACTATGGTTGGATCCTCAAGTGTCGCCAACTGAGCTCAAAAAACTCTTGGAGCCGTATGCGAGCGATGAGATGAAGAGTCATCCGGTGAGTAGCCAGGTTAATTACGCGGACATTGAGAATGAGGATCTGATAAAGCGAGTCGATGTTGAGAAGGGAACCACGCCTAGCCTGTTTTGAATGAGGCTTTTTGCAAGAGGTCAGATACCACCTGCTTCAGCAGGGTGGAGTTTCAGTTTCTCGCTAGAACCATGACCTAAAAGCCAGTGAAGATACCATCTACTAACCGATTATCGACGTCGTAGCGAGAAACTGAAACTCCACGCTGCTGAAGAGACTGTGTGAAAAGTCTGGATGTAGATCTTAACCACGAAGACACGAAGACTCAAAGCCACGAATTGCCCTTTAAGAGTTACATTTGTGCCTTAGTGTCTTTGGGTCTTTGTGGTTAGGTTTTCTTTCCGTTCCTAGTTTCACACAGTCTCGTCAGCAGCGTGGAGTTTCAATTTGTCGCTACTCAGGTACGTCTTTAGCGAGAAGTTGAGACTCCACGCTGCTGAAGCAGGTGGTATAGCGTAGCTCGGAAACACCCCTAGCGCAAAACTGAAACTCCACGCTGCTAAAGCAGGTGGTATCTGACTTTTTGTGTAAAGCCCTTTAAAAGAGAAGGGCGCCACCTCTCGATGACGCCCTTGGTTACTAGACTAACGAGTAGCCTCACTTAGGAGGTGTCTTTACAGTGACAATGTTTGAATATCCAGAATTACCATTGACATTGAACGCCCTCACGCGGTAACGGTACCAAGTGTTCTTTGTTAGCCCGGTATTTGAAAACGTGGTTACGTTCGGTCCTATTACCGGATTTATCTGCACGAAGTTATTGCAATTGTTGCCTTCGCAACGCTCAATCATGAATCCGTCCTCGTTCGACGAATTATCCGTCCAATTCAATCCGATGCTTGTGGACGACAAGGCTGCTCCCGCCAGATTGCTTGGTGCGTTCGGGACAGGATCTGGCGTCGGAGTTGGCGTCGGAGTTGGAGTCGGGGTCGGAGTTGGAGTTGGAGTCGGCGTCGGAGTCGGTGTAGGCGTTGGTCCAGCTACACACGTTGGGAATTTGAACGAACCGATCCTGGTCCGCCAGTTAAAGCTTGACGTTGAACTGTAGTACTCACTTGTGAACCAAAATGTACAATCATCAACGGGGTCGATTGTGAGTGCGCTGTAATCACCCCAGCGGCTACTCGTTCCTGTCTGACTACCTGTACCTGCAAAGAGAGTTGCCTCACCCTGCGTAAGCACATTTAACGGATCAGTTGAGAGTCGACCAGCATAGCGTAGCTGGGGAAAGATAGTTGCGCTGGAGGCGCTATAGCCAATGGCGAGATTTCCCTGGGCATCCATCGCGGCACTGCCCATCCATCGCCAGGTACTGTCTGGTTGAAAGGTACTTTCCTGATAAAGAGATGGACCGGCGGTTACGTTTCGCAGTTCGAACCAGCGGACACCAGCAACTGAATTTGAACTTACTGCAAAGTTACCGACAACCGACTCGTGTGTGCCAAAATTTCGATAAGTTAGTCGAAACATCAGCCGATCGCCTATCCCGTCCAGGCGTGATGTTGTGTTGGCTTGGGGAACACAACTTCGTGTAATCGAACATAGTTCAGTGAAGCCCCCTGCTGAAACAGTTGCAAACTTACCCCACGTTGTATTCGCGGGAATCGCAAAATCGGGATGGAAATGCCAGATTTGGTAGGTGCCATCGCCCGGCCAAGTCACAAAGTTAGCTGGTGCTCCCGCTGGCGGCGGAGTGGAACCATCTAAGTCAGCTGGGAGATAGGTTCCTACTGTAAGTGGGCTATCGATACCCTTCGTAACAAAGGTAGCGGGCTGACCGGCAAGCATTTTTGTCCGGTCAAATGCAAATGCCTGAGGTCCAAGATACGAAGTTCCCGCCGAATTGAACACGTGCATGCTCATATAGAATGCATCGGGCCAGACACCTAGATGTGGATAATCAAAAAAGTTAGAACCTAGATGGAAGTCATAGCGGTGGTAAGATCCAGTCGCGCTGCCGGTCGCTGATACTGCGACGCATTCATCTGTTGGAACCGATACACCTGCGAACTGAGAAATGATCCAACGTCCCGCGAGCTGATCGTAAAGGACTACCGGATCACCGAATCCGTTAGATTCACATACACCACCGAAACCCGCCCAGACGGTCGAAATTCCTGAAGGACCAAGTAAAGAAGCTCCAGTGGTCTTATCAAATACCTGATAGCCTTCGTTAACGATCTGCACGTATTGGGTAGCTCCTACTTCGCCATTCGTATCGGGCGGCGCGCAATTACACCCAACCCCTGGAAAGGGGATCCCGTCGAAGTTTAAGTTAGTCGAAGGCATACTGGCTGTAGTGAAATCACCACTAGTCATTGAACGCTGAACTACTTGATCAGGGCGGTCTTTGTGAGAATGTGGAATTTTGGGGTTCTCATTCGCCTCGCGTTGTTCAGACTTCCACTCTATCTGCTTCTGCTTCATTTCGCGCAGCGGAATCGATGTGTCATTTCGAATTGAAGCCCCAACAGTGACGGGTCTATTGTCTTGAGATATCGAAATAATTCCTGACTGTTCCTGAACGGCTGTCGTTGTTTTCGCTGTAGTTGTCTCCAGGATTTGTGGAAGAACAACAACCACTGCGAACAGCAGTGCGGTTGCTAAGATTGGTAAAAGTCTTGTGCGCATTCTCATTTAGGTATCCCTCCCCATGGGGTCGCCTGAAACGACCATCGGTAGTATTTCGGATTGCGAGGTAAAGCTGCCTCTTGAATGAAGCTCAGAGCCGCACTGATCCATTGGTTTAGAGAAATCTGAGCATTTGAACGCTACCATAAGGGAAACTTCAGCGGCAAGAAATTTTCCTTATATCTGGCGAGAAATTCACAAAAATGAAATAATTCGGCCACCTACCAAAAGGTCGGATCCGAGGCGCGGAACCCCGAAAAGGGTTGGCGTCTGCACCCGTCCACCTTAGAATGCGCCCCGGCCAGCAACTGCCCGACCATGAAACGTCGTGATTTCCTCAAAAATGGCGTCATCGCCTCAGCGTTCGCACTGCAGGATTGGACCCCTTCGCAGATCCTTCAAGCCAGTCTCCAGCCCCGCGGAGTCGCTCGGAAGATCATAATCGTGGGCGGTGGCCTCGCCGGCTTATCTGCGGGTTATGAGTTAACCCAGGCCGGGCATGACGTCCTCATCCTCGAGGCCCAGGCGCGCCCGGGTGGTCGAGTGCTCACGCTTCGGGAACCTTTCACGGATGGATTATATGCAGAAGCCGGGGCGATGAACATCTTCGATAATCATCACTGGACTCTCAAATATATCAAGCAGTTTGATCTCACGTTGGATCCGATGACTTCTTCAAACCTCGGGTCAGTCGTATTGCTCAAAGGCAAGAGAATCCAGACAAAGCCGGGCCAATCCCTCGCTTCTTATCCGCTTGCTTTGAAGGCTGACGAAAGTGCTGCGACGCGCAGGGAATTGTGGGAGAGATACGTTGGTCCTGTTGTGAAGGAGGTAGGTGACTACACTGCCTCCGGTTGGCCACCCAATAGTCTCACGCGCTATGACCATATGACGTTTTATGACTTCTTGCGGAACCAGGGTGCTTCGATCGATGCGGCGAATTTACTTGGGTTAGGTGCTTACGGCGGGTTGGGAGATGGAGTGAAAAGCGTCTGCGCTTTAGTCCTGCTGCGTGAAGCGGCACACCGAGCGGGAATGCATTCAAACTCTACGTTACGAGGTGGCACAGACGTTTTGCCGAAAGCCTTTGCCACCCGACTTGCCAACAAGATCGTTTACAGCGCTCCTGTAATCAGCATTCAACACGAGAACCAATCCGTTCGCGTTGTTTACTTAGATGGTGGTGCGCGAACGAGCGTAACAGGTGATTACGTAATCTGTGCTATTCCGTTTACGGTCTTGCAGGCGATCGACATCCAGCCACGATTCTCAGCTGAAAAAAGACGAGCCATCAAAGAACTCCCGTACACTTCAGTGGCCCGCACATTCATGCAAACACGCAAACATTTTTGGGAGGATGAAGGACTAAGTGGATCAGCAACCACGGACATAGGTAACACGATGGTGTTTGAAGGAGCTCCTAATCAGCCAAATGCCTCGGGAAGAGGAATCCTGGAATCGTATATGTCTGGTCCGATTGCGCGGCAAGTTACCGCGATGCCTTCGTCACAAAGAATTGAATGGGTAATGCGAATAGTTGAGCGAGCGTACCCAAACATTCGTTCCAGCTTTGAAGTAGGGGCGGTTAAATGTTGGGACGAAGACAAATGGGCTCGGGGTGGATACGCATGGTTCAAGCCCGAACAGATGACTTCGCTAATGCCCGTTATCGCGAGGCCCGAGGGAAGAGTTCACTTTGCTGGCGAACACGCGTCTTCACTTTTTGGCTGGATGCAAGGAGCACTAGAATCTGGCAATCGGGTAGCTCGTGAGATCAACGACATTCAATGACCCAATCGTTGCATCCTCATCGCGTCCTGCAGATCGAGTGGACAAACCCCGCTGACTCCATTTCCTTCGATTAACCAGGAATATGGTGTCTTGGTTGAGGAGTCGTTTAAATCCAAACCGGCAAAATTCAAGAGTGGGCCAAAGTCCGGTGCCGGTAATAGCATCGGACCGTTTCCTTTGATGTTCCAAAATGTGGAGTACGCCCCCGAATGAGCCCCTCGATTTCCAGAACCACCGCTGTCGAATGGTCGCGCGCACGCGCCACAGTTCAAATTGGTGAATAGACTTGAATAATTCGCCTCGCGGTGATGATCCATATTGAGGTCCACACCTCGTCCGTTGGCAAAAACTGAGTGCAATGCATACCACTCGACACTTATGTCGTGAACCAGCTTAGTCTGGACGTCGAAAAAGGAAACCAGGTTTTCGGATCCGTGACTGATGTCGATCCCGTGGTGTCCATTTGCACCTCGCGCTTCTGGTCCGGCCGCCCTTGATTTGCTGGTTGTAAGTGTCACATTCCTGACCGAACAGAAATTAGTTGAATTAAGATCAATACCAAAATCGCTATTTTGAATTTCCACATCGTCGATCCAACACTGGGAAACACTTTGCAAAAAGATCGCATTGAAGCCTTTCTCTTTGAAGTGACCGGGATACGGCGTCCAGGGAAAATGAATCGACAAGTGCTCGATGCCAACTTCGGTTACGGTTGGGGAGAACCGGTGAACTTCGGGGCTCCAGTCAAGACGAACGTCATAAGGAATTGGCCTTTCGAGTTCAAGTGTCTTACCAGTTACCCGCTTGATCCGCGAGAGAAAGCGGACAATTGCGGGAGTGCCAAGGAGATCAGTTCCCGATGGCATCAAGTCGCCGTACAAATGCTTAACTAAAGAACCTGTATCGGCCCGATCCTTTGTCGGATCACTCTCAACCAGCCGTATCCATTCGCCTTTTTTTACTGAAATTGAATTTGATAACTGGAGCGTTTTGCTGCCGCGCTTTGTGGCTGAAGCAACCGTTGCCAGTTTCGTTTGATTATCTATTGGATCCTTTCCGGTAACGTTTATTAGGCCTGGTCGAAACGCCCACTGAGATTGCTCATTGTCTTTGGCCGTGTTGCCAAACAAGTCCTGAAGTGAATTGGGAAAGAGAAGAATCGTTTTGTTAGACCCAGCGCCGCGAATTACCAAATTTCCATGATTCAGATCTATCCGTTTGGCGATAACGTAAATGCCAGGCGGAACAAATAGGACTCCGTTACGCACTTTTTCTAACGCATTGAGAAGAGCGGACGAATCGTCGGTGTGACCATCGCCAACTGCGTGAAAATCGCGTTTGAGATCCCACTTGGCTTTCGCGTTTGGAAGTTTCTGTTCACCTGCGTGATAGCCAGCGTAAGAGAAATCTGGTAAGCGCCCAGTCGCGTCCCACTTCTCGCCAGAACTTCCCCACAGTGATGATTGCCGACAATTTGTGCTTTGTGCGGATGCGGCGCTGAGGTGCAATGTCCAAACTGAAGCCGCAGTCAGAAAAATGAAGAGAATGACTTTAAGGGGCATTTTGATGGTCCAATCAGTCACGAAACCGGCTTACTAATAGAGCAAGTTATAGGATTGTAATCTATACAGTTGTAATTTCATGATCCTCTTGAATTAAGCAATAAGGTGCGGCAAAGTAGTTGTGCAAATTCTCCCCTTAGTTTCCGGCATTTGTAACTACAAGGAGTGCAGTGATGAAAGGTCTTGGTTCTGTATTGTTTGCAATTCTATTTTCCGTTATCGCCTATAACGGTCAAACGCGCCCTGGAACTGCTGGAACATCTGAAACTAGTAACCAGCCTCGAGGAGCAATCACAGTGGCAGTTATTGATTCGGCGGCGTTCGCAGATGAGAAGGTAGGCATTACCCGTGTTTCTGCGGCTATGAAGCAGGTTAACGACAAATTTGTGGGCGCCGACACTGAATTGAAGGGTCTGCAAGGCCGCTTAAGTAATTTAACGGCTGATATCGAGAAGAAAAGGGCGACAGAATCTCCTGCTGTGATATCACAGATGACCGAGCAAGCGAAACAGTTACAGGTGCAGATAACACGGAAAGGTGAAGACGCTAATCAGAGTTATCAAAAGCAGATGAGTGATGCTCTAACACCGCTGCAGGCCGACGTTGGTAACGCGCTAAAAACTTATGCTGCAGCTCATGGAATATTGATTATTATTGACCTCAATCGTACTCCCTTGATCTATGCTCACGACAGCGTTGATATCACCAAGGACTTCATCGCTGATTACAATCGTACTCATCCAGCAGGCGCAACAGCTCCGGTCACGCGCCCGTAGTGTTGAGTGATTAATTCGTTGTCGAACCGTTCCCCGAATCATGCTGAACAAAGTTCTCCTCTTATCCGCTTCTGCTGGTGCTGGTCACTTGCGCGCCGCCCAGGCAATTGAAAAGGTGTTCAACGAACTCTACCCGTCGACAGAAATTCGTAACCTCGACGTGCTTGATTACACGAACAAAGTTTTTCGACACCTCTACTCCAGGGCGTATATCGATCTGGTCAACAAAATGCCTGAAGTTCCGGGTTGGATGTATGACAAACTCGACAAGCCTTGGAAAAACGAACGTCGGCGTTTGGCACTTGATAAACTCAACACAAGACCTCTGGTTAAGCTGCTTCGCGATTATCAGCCAGACCTGATTGTCTGTACTCACTTCTTACCTGCCGAGATCGTATCGTGGCTCAGGGCAAAAGAAAGATTAAGAAGTCGACAAGCAATCGTTGTTACAGACTTCGATGTTCATGCGATGTGGCTGGTCCATCATTTCGAACATTATTTCGTTGCCATTGATGAGGCGCGCGTGTATCTGGAAGCGTTGAGTATTCCGGCCGAGAAGATCACCGTTAGCGGTATCCCAATAGATCCGGTGTTTGCTGAGAAGAAAGACAAACTAGAGATGCGGCGCAAGCATGAACTTGATCCAGATCGCCTTACCATATTGCTCTCGGCGGGCGGATTCGGGGTGGGCTCAGTGGAACCTTTAATTTCGGCCGTAAAATCTTTGCAGCATCGTGCACAACTCGTCGCGATTTGTGGTCGCAATGAAGAATTGCGCAAACGGTTACTAAAAACCGCGTCCAGAGCTAAGCCAGATGAGAATGTGCTGGTTAAACCCATTGGTTACACGCGTGAGATGGACGAATTTATGAGTGCCGCGGATCTCGTACTCGGCAAACCAGGAGGATTAACTACTTCCGAAGGTTTAGCTAAAGGACTTGCGTTTGTGATTGTCGATCCGATTCCAGGCCAGGAAGAGCGCAATTCAGATCATCTATTGGAAGCAGGAGTGGCTATTCGTTCTAACAACTTGCCAACTCTCTCATACAAACTGGATCGAGTGTTAACCGAGCCCCAACGGCTTGCTCGAATGCAAGCGAACTCAAAACGATTGGGACGGCCGAATGCGGCGCGTGAGATGGTGAAGCGGGTCGCGGAATTGTAATAGGGGAACTCAATGGGACCTTTAAGACTTATTGGACGGATAGGACCAATAAAAAGAATGGGTCCCTTTTGTCTCATAGGTCCTATTCTCACAGCGAGTTTTTTGTGAAAAGGGGTTCTTCTCAGTTATTGTATTAGCTCTGAGGAGGTTAACCCGGAATGTATTGTCCGAGTTGTGGCAGTGAAAACTCTCAGGACCAACGATTCTGTAGGGCCTGCGGACTTCATTTGCAAACGATCTCTCAAGTTGTAGCTCACCAACTAAACGCCAAAGGATCATTTGGGATAACCAGACAGGAGCAGAGGTCTATTTGGCAGAACCCTCTGCTCTATGGATTTTTGATGATCATGTTTGGTCTAACTGTGATTTTTATTGGCAAACGGGCTTTGGGTGAACAGTTAGTGGCTGACATTGGCACCTTGATCTCGGTGGTCGGGGTCACCTTCTTTATCCTTAAGGGCTTGTTCCTATTAAATCAGTCACGCGCGTCTATTGGCGCTCCAGCGAAAGATCCTCCCAGGGCAGACACAACCACTGAACTCTCCCCTTTACTTGAAGCAAAGGAACAGCCAAGCGTCACGGAATTTACTACCAGGAACTTCGATCCCGTTTATGCTGAACGAAATGCCCCCAAAGCTTCTACTACTTCTGGCCATTCTGATTCTTAGCCCACAAGTTATCAGCGCCCAGAACTGCAATTCCAACAGTCGAGCAGCGAAGGCTGTGCGCAATGTCGCCGAAGGGATCATTGCGGCAGATAACGCGCGTGATCTAAAGCGAGTGATGAACTTTTACGCGCTTGACGCTGTGCTTATGCCGCCTAATGATTCTCCTGTCACAGGCCATGATGCTATTCGTCCTCGTTATGAATCAATGTTTTCAAGTTTTCAGCCTAAGATAGAGGCCCGAGTTGATCAGATTTGCGTCGAAGGGAGAACCTCATTTGTGCGAGGCCACAATGGAGGTCAGCTTGTTTCAACCAGCGGCGGCGAATCCCGCCGGCTGGATGACACTTATCTGATGCTATTGCGGAAGGGCAATGATGGATTGTGGCGCATCACTCACTTAATCTGGCATCGATCGCATTAACCCGATCCTAAGGAGAAATACCCAATGTTAGTTCCGGGTGAAACTGGTGAAGCCTCGTTCATCGCCACCGATCGCGACATGGCAAAGTCGCTCTCGATGTCAGCTGACGACGACTTTCCCGAAGTTTTTGCGACTTCCAGGATGATTGCTTTGATGGAACTCGCGGGAGCGCGTTTAATGAAGCGTATCCTGGAGCCACACCAGTTGTCTGTCGGCGTTGGAGTTTGTATTAAACATCTTGCGGCAACACCGAATAACACCGAAGTCAGGGGAGTCGCCACGTTTTTGGAGATGGAGGGTAAGCTCTATAAGTTTCGGATAGAGGCGTTTGATCCGGCGGGCAAGATTGGTGAGGGCGAACATACGAGAGCGATTATTGATTCAGAACGGTTGCTAACTGGAGCGAAGAAAAGAATTAATGGATGAGTTAAACAATGTGGAAGTGTTTGAAGTGTAGCGAAGAGGTCGAAGATCATTTTGATTTGTGTTGGAATTGCCAGGCGAATCGTCGTGGGTTGCGTCAATTCGGTAATGGTGAACTGGGTGAGCCCGAAGACGAGCGAGTGAAAGCGATTGTTAATAAGCGCCACAAGCCCATGAATTGTTTGCGCTGTTTTAGTGTCCTAATTCACACCGGCACGAAGAAATTTCCGCAGGGAACCAACTATGGCGTGTTTGGTGAGTTTGGCGAGTTATTGGTCGCCAAGGAAACACTCGAAATGTACGTCTGTTCAGAGTGCGGGCACGTGGAGTTTTTTGCGTTTGGGGAGTGACATGACGGAAAAAAGAGTGATGCTGAATCATTTTCTGGCAGCGCTTGCTTATCGCACGCAAAAAGCCTTGCGAGATGCGCCCGGGGATTTCGGATCGTTTCAACCTCCCGCTGAGGTCCGTTCACCTAAGGATCTAGTGCGTCACATGACCAGTGTTCTCGGGTATGCAAGAACATACTTCATTGGTGGTAGCTACTGGCCGGATGAGTTGGAAACACTAGATCAGGAAGTTGAACGCTTCCATGCAATGCTTGAGGATCTGAGTCGCTACTTAACGAATCAAACACCCTTACGTGACGGCATGACGGAGGAGCAATTGCTCCAGGGACCATTTTCTGACGCTATGACGCACGCAGGTCAACTTGCCATGCTAAGACGATTTGCGGGCTCGCCAGTGGCTCCTGAAAACTTCATCGTGGCCAAGATTCATGCGGACAACCTTGGAACACAACAGCCAGCCCCAGTCTCGCCCGACGAAATTTGGCTTGAAGCACCGGACACCTGGTCTCAAGCTGAAAAATCATAATGATGCGCGCCAGAAGCGTTCACCGAATCATTGGCATTGTTTTGCTGATTCCATTTTTCTGCTGGGCGATTACTGGCCTGATTTTTTACCTTAAGCCCGGCTATGAACACGCTTACGAAGTTCTGACACCCAAGACCTACCTCGTAAATACTCAGCAACCTATTAATCCGGCGCCTGGGTGGTTAGAAGTGAGATACCTGAGAACCATCCTGGGTGATCATCTTCTGGTTCGCACGAAATCGGGCTGGGTTCATATAGATCCGAGTAACAATCAGCCAAAGACTGCACCCTCGGAAGAGGATCTGCGGAAGTTAATTAAGGATGCGTTCTCGAGTAATCCACAACGCTATGGTGAGATCGCCACGCTAAGTGGCAACACAGTAACAACTAACACCGGAGTGGAGGTGACGTTAGATTGGAACCGAATGAGTCTGCAGCAGAAGGGGAAAGATACAGATCGAATTGATTTGTTATATCGAATTCACTATCTGCAATGGACAGGAGTCAAAACTATTGATCGTGTAGTTGGTTTTGTTGGAATCACGCTCGTGCTCTTATTAACGTCGTTAGGCGCATTGTTGGCGTTCAAGCGAGGTTGAGATAGTCCAAGACTGCAAAGAGTGATCTGTTTGCTCTCAGTTTTTCGCGTTACTTAGAGGAGAAGATCTGTCAGTTGGGGGATCAAATGAAAAGCTGGGTTGTTTTTCTCTTGCTGGTAACGCCGGCAATGATTCTTGCACAACATGGACATGGGAAAGCGCAACCCTCCCCAATGTTGATTTCAGGGCTCGGAGAGGTGCATCACCCGGTATCCACCAAAGAGTCGGAAGCCCAAAAGTTCTTCAATCAAGGGCTAGCTTGTATTTATGGCTTTAACCACGAAGAAGCAATACGCTCATTTAACGGGGCTCTCGCAGCGGATCCGCAACTTGCCATGGCGCATTGGGGAATAGCGCTGGCACTTGGCGCAAACTACAACATGGCCGCAGACGGGCCTTCACTGGCTCAGGCCTATTCGCATCTACAAAAAGCGCGAATATTGGCCGAAAAAGCTTCGGAAAATGACCGAGCCTATATCGAAGCGCTGGCAAAACGTTACTCATCTGAATCACAAGCAGATCCACAACAACTCGCGCTTGCCTATAAAAGCGCAATGGAGGATCTTGTTCGCCTTTATCCGGACGATCTTGATGCGGCAACACTATATGCGGAGAGCATGATGAATTTGCGGCCCTGGCGATTATGGACCACAGATGGACAACCAGCCGAGGGAACGCTGGAAATACTTTCAGTTTTGGAAAGCGTGCTGCGGCGAAATCCCAATCATACTGGCGCCAACCACTACTACATTCATGCAGTTGAGGCTTCAAACGATCCAAAACGTGCGCTGGAAAGCGCGGCGCGGCTGTCCCAGTTAGCGCCGAAGGCTGGGCACCTCGTTCACATGCCTTCGCATATTTATATACGCACCGGTGACTACAACAAGGCCGCTCAAGTCAATGCAGACGCACTCTTGGTTGACCAGGAATACCTGAAACTGAGCGGAATGGAAGGCGCCTATTCAAAGTATTACTACAACCACAATCGACACTTTCTTGCTTCAGCACAAGCGATGCAGGGTCGCTATAAACAAGCATTAGCAAACGCGCGACAACTCGAGCTAATAAAACAGCACACAGCGTCGATGGCCATGCTAGAGATGTATGTGCCTTACACAATGGTGGTCCACGTGCGTTTTGCCCGGTGGAATGAAGTGTTAAAGACCCCGAAACCAGCTCCAAGTCTAAAAGCGACAAATGGCTTCTGGCACTTTTCTCGGGGGATGGCCTTTTCTGCCGTGAAGCAATCAGACAGAGCCGCAAAAGAGTTGAAGGCGCTACAGACCTTGATCAAGCAATTGAAACCAGAGGATGCATTTGGAAACAACAGCACGACTGATATTTTAGCGGTTGCCGAGAAGGTGTTGTCAGCGAAACTTGCTGCGGTAAAAAGTGAAACGAAAACCGCATACGAATTATTCACTAAGGCGATTGAAAGTGAAGATGCTCTGATTTACAACGAGCCCCTCGATTGGGATTTGCCTACACGAGAGTTGTTCGGAGCACTGCTTCTGAAGAATGGTGAGAATGTAGAAGCTGAAAAGGTTTTCCGCGCTGAACTTGCTAAGCACCCGCGCAACGGAAGAGCATTGTTTGGTCTCGCTCTTAGTTTGCGCCAACAAGGAAAAGGTCGCGAGGCTGAAGCTACTCGGCAAGAATTTCACAAGGAGTGGTCCGGTTCAGACGTCAGACTTACGCTTTCGGATCTAGCAGGCTTCAAGTAGTTATGACAGAACTACCAGTTACTTATCGCGGCGTCGTATACCCCTGGCAGTGCGATCACATGAACCACATGAATGTGATGTGGTATGTCGGCAAGTTTGATGAAGCAACCTGGAACTTACTCGCCCTGTCGGGTTTTACTCCGTCATATCTAAAATCGCAAAACCGCGCGATGGTTGCAGTCAAACAGGAGATCGCCTACAAGCGAGAGGTTGTCGCGGGCGATACGATTACTATTCGATCAGGCGTGCTAGAGTCACGCGAAAAGTCGGTCAGGTTTTTCCACGAAATGCGTAACAACCAAACTGACGAGATTGCTGCTGTTACGATGTTGGTCGGAGTGCAGCTTGACGCCACTACGCGGCGGTCTTGCCCGTTCGCTGAAGACGTGTTAGTACGTCTCCGAACAATGGTTACTGATTACACGCCTGCACTGTAAGCTGAAGCTTTCGCGTTCAGGCAGACAAGCCTATGAGTCGCTTTCCTCCACGAATCCTGACGCTAAGATTTCTGGTAGTTTTCTTAGCCGCGGTCTTTGTTTCATTTTCTGGCCTAATAGCGAAAAGTTCGCAACAAGACAGCAAAGTAGTTAAGCCTTTGCCTGTGCCAGCTGACAAGCTGGTTGCACTGGTGATTGGCAATACAAACTACCAGGGAGCTCCTCTTCACAATTCAATCAATGATGCAAGCGATATCGCCGCCTCCCTACGGAGCTTCGGGTTTGAAGTTGTTTATAAAGAAAACCTGGATTTGAAGGGCACGAAGCAAGCGATCGATGATTGGGTAGTATCGGCGCGTGGTGCAAAAGTTGGCTGGTTTTATTACGCCGGATATGGTGTGCAGTTTGACGGCGTAAACTACCTGGTTCCGATAGGTGCCAGGGTAACTCGTGAAGATGAAATTCCTTCAGCTTCGATTAGTGTTTCATTGATTGTCGAGCAAATGAAAACTGCTTTGCGGGAAATCGACGTCGTGGTGCTGGACGCGGCACACGGGAATCCGTTTGGTGAGAAGTTTCGTTTAAGCACAATTGGTCTATCGCCCATGGAGGCACCGAAAGGAACCTTAATAGCTTATTCGGGTGCACCAGGTGCGGAGCTTAGCGACAAGAGAAATGGTCTTTACGCTGGAGAATTGATCCGGGCAATGTCGACTCCGAACCTCGGAGTTGAAGGCATCTTTAAGCGAGCATCAAATGCCGTTAGCAGTCTGACTCAGGACAAACAAGTCCCTTGGGTGTCGTCCTCATTGGATAAGGATAACGCTATTCTACGACCGCTCCTTAATCCTAGTCTTGGTCCAGGCGAAGGAGTGGGAATTGGCGCGGGAGAGGCAGGCGGTATTGGGCCCGCTCCAGTTCGTTCGCCAACTCCCGAAGTGCCCTATTATGAGCGCGTGTTCAGCCAGAGAGATGTAGATCAACGAGCAGTAATTCTTTCCAACCCGAAGGCTGGATACACGGAAGAAGGTAGACAGAACAAGATACAGGGAATCGTAGTGGTTCGTTTAATATTGAGCGGTAAAGGAACAATAGAGCAGATTCGAATTGTTAAGGGCTTGCCATTCGGTCTGAATGAAAAAGCGATCGCTGCTGCTCGCCAGATTAAGTTTCAACCGGCACTTAAGGATGGACACCCCGTTTCGGTAAGTATTGGACTGGAGTACAGCTTTAATCTTTATTAGCCCGGCGTTGTCGATCACGATTAGCAGGAGATGGAGTTCGAAAATGAATACTCGATGGAGTACGCGATGGGGTGTCTCAACGGGTCTGGTTTTGAGTTGTTCTCTCCTCATGAATCAAACGTCACCGTTTGCGCAAATAGAAAATAAGGTGCATGCAGGGCGATCAATCGTTCGGGCCCAGCATGGAATGGTTGCCACGAGTCAGCCTTTAGCATCTGAAGTGGGTCTCGACGTGTTGAAGCGCGGCGGTAATGCGGTTGACGCCGCGATAGCTATGGCAGCGATGTTGAATGTTACAGAACCGATGATGACCGGTGTTGGTGGCGACATGTTTGCCCTGGTCTATTGGTCCAAGACGAAAGAACTAAAGGGATTGAACGCTAGTGGTCGAGCACCTCTATCCTTAAGTCTCAATTATTTCGCACAAAAGAACATCAAACAGATGCCGACCACTGGTATGGGTAGCATTACCGTTCCGGGTGCGTTCGATGGTTGGGTCACCCTTCGCGATAAATACGGCACGATGAAGTTGTCCGAACTGCTGGCACCCGCCATTGAGTACGCGGACAAGGGCTTTCCTGTGATGGAAAAGACCGCAGAGGATTGGGACGCTGAGGTGAGAAAGTTGCAGCGCTCTCCCGCAGCAGCGTCGAACTATCTCATCAATGGAAGAGCTCCTCGGGCTGGTGAGATTTTCCGGCAACCGAATCTCGCTCGAACTCTGCGCACCTTAGCTGAAGGTGGTCGTGATGCCTTTTACAAGGGGCCGATAGCGCAGTCCATTGCGAATTACATGAGAGATAACGGTGGTTTCATCACACTGGATGATCTCGCAGCAACAAAATCGGAGTGGGTTGAGCCGATTTCGACCAATTATCGTGGTTACCAGGTTTATGAAATACCGCCGAACGGACAGGGCATTACCGCGTTGATAGCGCTGAATATCTTGGAAGGCTTTGATCTCAAGAGTCTTTATTCGCAGCCGGCGCAGTACTACCACACGCTGATCGAGGCTACCAAACTAGCCTTTGCAGATCGTAATCGCTATATCGCGGATCCGTCGTTTTCGAGGGTTCCGGTAAACGAGTTGCTGTCGAAAGACTATGCAACAAAACGCCGCGCTCTGATTGATCCTAAAAAGGCCCTCGATTCACCGCCACCTGGTGAGATTAATTTGGGAAGCGATACAACTTATTTCACGGTAGTTGATAAAGATGGTAACGCCGTTTCTTTTATCAATAGTTTGTTCGATGCTTTTGGGTCCGGAATTGTCGCTGGTGATACGGGAATAGTTTTTCAAAATCGCGGTAGTGCGTTCTCACTTGATCCTAAACATCCCAATGCGCTAGCCCCCGGCAAACGCCCTTTCCATACAATCATTCCGGCTATGGTTTTCAAAGACGGTCAGTTGTTCATGTCGTTTGGAGTGATGGGCGGTGCGATCCAACCTCAGGGGCACGTGCAGGTGCTGGTAAATCTAATCGACTTAAAGATGAATTTGCAGGAAGCGATAGATGCGCCGCGTTATAGATTTACTACGGGTCGCAGCGTACTGATGGAAGATGAACTGGGGTCTTCAGTGATAACCCAACTTCTCGGCCTGGGTCATATTCGCGGGAAGCCTCCGGGAGTGTTGCGTTCGTCGATGGGTGGAGGACAGGCCATCATGATCGATCTAGTTAGCAAGACATTAATGGGGGCTTCTGATCCACGCAAAGACGGAATGGCCCTTGGGTACTGAGTTGAGTTTTGCATGATGACCAATCAGGGCGAAGTTAATAGTCTGACAAAGGAGCTTTCCGAAATCTCGGAACGAGTCAAAACCGAGTTCAGCGCTTTGAGTTACGAACAGCTGAATTGGAAACCCTCTCCTGAGCGTTGGAGCGTTGCCCAGTGCTTCGATCATTTGATAACGGGCAACAAAGCTTACTTTCCGATCATTGAGTCGGTTGTAAAGGGTAAAAAGGAGACCAGGTTTGCCGAGCGCTTGCCAGTTCTTCCGAAAGTTTGGGGCCGTCTGCTGATCAAATCGCTGGACCCAAAGACCACGCGAAAAATGAAAGCTCCAGCGGGGTTCGAGCCGTCTGCGAGCGATATGCCAGGGACTATTATTGACGATTTTCTGGCCACCCAAAATCAAGTTGCCGAATTAATGAATCAGACCAGCAAGTTGAACCTAGATCGTATTATCATAACCTCGCCGGCAAATGGTGCGATCACCTACAGTTTGATGGATGCCTACAGAATTGTGGTGGTCCATGAACAGCGGCACTTCATGCAGGCCAAGAGAGTCAAAGAAGAGAAGGGGTTTCCAGGCGAGTAAATTTAAGATTTCAGATTGCAGATTTCAGATTGAGTTTACGATTCCGTTTCAATCTGAGAACCTATTGCAAACGGGGATCAATCTGAAATCAACAATCTTCAATCTGAAATAACCATATGCCTATCAAAAGAATCGAAACTGCAAATGCTCCGAAACCAGCTGGTCATTATTCTCAGGGTGTAGTTCATGGTGGTTTGGTCTTTGTGTCTGGCCAGCTATCTATCGATCCGGAAACTGGCGAGAAAAGGCTTGGCTCTATCGAAGAGCAAACCGAGCAAGCGCTCAAAAATGTTCATGGAATCCTGAAGGCTGCTGGTAGTGATTGGGACAAATGTCTCAAGATGACGTTGTATGTCGCTGACATCAACCTGTGGGAAGCTGTCAACAAGGTCTACATCAAAGTGCTCGGCGAACACCGCCCAGCGCGTGCAGTCATTCCTACCGGACCACTCCATTACGGGTTTCTTATCGAAATCGATGCGGTTGGGGCGGTTGGTGAATAATTAGGTAAAGCTTTCCAACACCGGATCCTGTCTTTGAAAAGACGCTTGTCAAGATCCGTCATTTTCATTAGTGTATCAGCGCAATCAAGGTCGGTCCCCCGTGGTTTGACTATCAATCTGGCAGTTTCCTGCCATTTGTTTAGTCATTTCGCGGAATCTTATTAATCACGGAACAATACTCATGAGTTTTCCCCTTAAGCGGCAAAAGAAACTAACACCAAAACCTGTTGTTAATCCCCATGGTCCCGCCGATGGCGGCAGATTGATTGTTTTAACAGCCCCGTTGACCGAGTCCATTGATCACGCAGGCTACTTCATTCAGATGGCAATGGCGTCGTTGCCGATATGGATGGAAGGTGTCATTAACCGTAAATATCCAAAGTGGCGCGATGTTGAATATAACGACGATGGCTCGGCGCGTTACATGCCGGCGGGCGTCAGGCTCGTAGAAAAGTCGCTGTTGCGTGAATATCGCGATGACGATGTAGTCGCTTGTTTTCCCGATGACCTTCATAAGTTTGTAGGTCCAAGGACGAGAGTAGTTGCCGTCTCAACCCATAATCCACTGGGGGTGACGTTCGCTGCTGGCGTCTACACCTCGATTTTCGGGTCGTCGAAGATGCCGATCAATTCACACTATTCCCGTGAGTTGTTTGCTTCGATCAAAGCTAATCCTTTCCGAGACAATTTTAAGGTCATTGTGGGTGGATCTGGTGGGTGGCAGATTATTCAGACTGACACTTATGAAGAATTAAGTGTTGATTGTGTCGTTGAGGGTAGAAGTGAATCGGCCGACACCCTCGAGCTATTTCGTAAAGCGATCCAGGGAGAAGAACTCCCGCGTCGCCTCGAAGTAAAGCACCCATTGGATCGTGAGGGAATACTGTTTCCGGACACTCGTACGACATTTGGAGTGGTTGAAATGACCACTGGCTGTGGCCGGCGTTGCAAATTCTGCGTGCCAGATTTGAATCCGCAAATCGATCTTCCCAAGGACAAGATTATGGATGCGGTTCGCGCCAACGTCCGCTACGGCAACAAGCAAATTTCGTTGGCTACCGAGGATATGTTCATTTGGGGACAAGTGCATACGGATACACCGTTCTATTTCCCCAATCGCGAAGCACTGGTCGATCTTTATACCGATATTGTTAGTACTCCGGGCGTCGAGCAGCATGTTCTGAGTCATAGCACTATCGCTCCGGCCGTAGTTGATCCTTTGCTGATCAAACAGCTATCTGATGTGTTGTTACCGAAGAGCCCGATTCATTTTCCATATCTCAGCAGCCATCCGGAAAAGAAGGCACTTGCTCCGCTCATTGGCTTGGAAACTGGCTCGGTGAGGATGGCTAAGCAGATCATGTCGAGCAAGGGGGTTCCGTTCAATATTGAGGATTGGCCAAGCGTGGTCCTTGAGGGACTAAGAGTATTGAATGAGAACAATTGGTTTCCGGCGATGACACTAATCGTAGGTAATCCTGGTGAGACCGACCAAGATGTGATGGAAACAATTGATTTGATTTATGAGATGGAACGCCGTGGATTATTTGGCTTCCTCATCCCTTCTATCTTTACGCCATTGCATGATACGCGCATGGAGAAGGAGAAGGGAGTAACCCAGACGAAACAGCTCACTCCATTGCAATGGCAGTTGATGATGAAATGTTGGAAAATGAACCTGCGGCCTGGTCAATACAGTTGGTGGGGGCCTATGGCTTGGCGCGTTGGGTCAATAGGAATGTGGCTCTACAAACTTCGGCGCCTTAACGGTCCTAATTTTACCTGGCCATTGTTGATGTTCTCAGGTGCAATTTCAGAGAAGAATTTACAACGAATGGGCAAGATTCATTCGGGCAAGCCGCTTAAGGTTAAGACCCGAAAAGAATTATTAGCCTCGTTGAAACCAAAGGATTGGCAGTATTTGCGCGCGGACAACGGCGACATGCCGGTTGAGTATGTGCCTGTTGCGTCGCAGCGAGCGATGGCAGCTGAGGTGGCGGTGGGTTGAGACAACTTTAGCAATGCGAAAGGTCTCTAACTGCCAAATCAGATAATCGAGTCGGTTCCGGGAGGTGTGTGGATATGAACCGGTATCTTATTCGCGCTCTAGTGGCAGTTTTGACCTTCTCAATAGGCGTAGCCGTGGGTTCTTTCCGGCGCCCAAGACACGTTCGATATGGCTACGAGGTATATCGCTGCAAACGAGTACCGAAGATCTATCAGGGGCATTACGAGTCGACGCTCTCTTTAGCATCCCCAGTCATGACGATTGAGAATCCGGCGAGTGATCCACTTCGAATTACGTATTCCTTTACGAAAATAAACCCAACAAATCCCGGGAAGCGATTAGTGGAGTTTGTGGTTGACAATCAGAGCGGCCGCGAGATCAGTGGCTACGCGATTGGCTACAACTCAAGTTGGGCCTCAAATAATCGTGGAGGAGGCGGAGCGATTTCGGTTAGTAATTCTGAATATTTTGTTCCATTTGTGTCGATAAATTGCGATGCCGACCAACTGCTGAATGTCTGGATCTCGTCAGTAGATTTCAAAGACGGCTCGCGGTGGACTAACCCGGCGCATACGTTTGACAGATAATCGTCCTACCAACAAATAGAATTTCAACATTTTCATGGAGCTCCCGTTATCTCCACTCGAATTTGCTCGCCGTTCACGCAAGCTTTACTCAGAGCGGGAAGCAGTTGTTGATGGCGATCTCAGGCTAACTTATGGTCAATTTTTTGATCGGTGTGATCGTTGGTCTGCTGTATTAATTTCGCTTGGAGTCACGCAAGGAGATCGGGTCGCTTACATCTCTCCGAACACTCATGCAATGTTGGAGTCGTTTTACGGGGTGCCCCAGATTGGGGCGATCTGCGTTCCTCTTAACTACCGTTTGACACCCAACGACTTTGTCTACTTGATCAATCACAGCGGCGCTAAGGTTGTTTGCGCGCACTCCGATTATTTAGATGCTGTGGAAAGTATTCGATCTGAACTGACAGGTGTTACGGCGTTCGTCGCGCTGGAAGGAGAAAAGACCGGCTGGCTAAACTACGAAACGCTGCTCGCTTCCGCAACTCCCGACTTTGCTCAACCCGAGTATTCTGAGTCCGACCTGATATCCATTAACTATACGAGTGGGACAACCTCCCGCCCGAAAGGTGTGATGATCACGCACCGCAATGCTTATACAAACATTGTTGGTACGCTGATCCATCTGCCAATGACGGTGAGAGATCGGTACCTTTGGACTGTGCCGATGTTTCATGCGAATGGATGGACGTTTGTTTGGATTGTTACGGCGGTTGGCGGTACGCACGTTTGTCTTCGTAAGGTAGAGCCCGCGCGAGTCTTTGAATTAATTGCCGACGAATCAATATCTATGCTTTGCGCTGCCCCTTCTGTGCTAATAAGCATTGCCAATGCCACCAAGGACATTCGAAAGCCCTCACAAAATCGTATTCGCGTCCTGGCGGCCGGGGCACCGCCAGCTGCCGCCACAATTGAACGTGTCGAAGTTGAACTGGGTTGGACCATAACCCAGCTTTACGGCCTTACCGAAACCTCTCCGTTTATCACAATCTGTGAACACCTTCCTGAAC
>JBKPQV010000008.1:0-3293 GCA_046734235.1 Acidobacteriota bacterium | reverse complement strand
CGATAGAGCTGCGAATTGACTTGATAAAAGTTTGGTAAGTCAGTGTTCTTGCTGTCCTCACGTTGCTGACCGATCGCAAAGCTACTTACGCAAAGGAGCACTACGACAAGCAACAAACTTCTTGTGCGCCGATACATAGTTGACCCCCGGAGGTTGGATACCGTGTAAAAAACTGGCGAAGGAAAACTTAACCATAAAGCCTCAAAGACAGGAAGTCACGAAAAGACAAATTAACTAAGGGCTTGTCAATTTCGTGCCTTAGAGGCTTAGTGTCTTTGTGTTAAGGCTTCCAATCGGTCTTGGACACAGCCTCGTTAGTGTCGGGGTTAGGAGAGATCCTTAAGAAAATCTACTGTAGCTTTCAAAACGGTATCACATTGATCTCTGTGGGGGCTATGCCCACAGTTTGGAAGCAGGAGCGTTTCTACTGTGCCATGCAATCCGGTTTTGATTGCTTCAACTTGTTTCAGGGTGCCGTACTGATCGTCCTCGCCCTGAATGACCAGGACTGGCACTTTGATGTGCGGTAACGACGATTCGATGTTCCAGTCGCGGAATTCAGGATTCAGCCAAACATCATTCCAACCCCGGAACGCGCACTCCGTGTTTGCACCATGATAACGTTCGAGTCCTGCTTTGAGCACGCCATTTTCATAAGCATCTTTTGCTTTTTCGATGCTCTCAATGCTGAGGTTTTCCACAAAGACGTGAGGGGCTTCCAAAATTACAGCTTGTAGGCTGGTTGCTGGATCGCTGCCGGCATAAATCAACGCAATGGAGCCGCCATCGCTATGACCGAAAAGGATCGGCTTATCAATTTCGAAAGCCTTAAGAACTAACGGTAAGACATTGAGCGCTTCGTCGTGCATGAAGTTGACATGACGGGGAAGATCACATGGATCGGAATTTCCATATCCAACCCGGCTGTAAACGAGCACGCCCAAGCCTGTTGCGTCTGCTACGCGCTCAGGGAAATCGCGCCACATCGCAACGCACCCGAGCCCCTCATGAAGGAAGACAATTGTTGGAGAAAGTTTGGGCGTTGGGCCAAACCACTGATACTCAAGTTGGTGGTTCGCTACACAAACGGTGTCCACGTCAAATTCCTGCGCTCGTGAGATTCTTCACGCGTTGAAATTCATTTATGTGCCGCGTCAGTCGGGCAGCATCGCAATTGTGACAAATCATCGAGGTGCCTTTTCCACTTAGCATGATACGAGTATTTGAGCCACACTTTTCGCATCGTAGGGTTGTGGTTATGAAAGGTTTGAACCATTGACAATCGCAATGAGGTAATTTCGCACTAAGTTTCGCAAACTCGGCAACTGGATAGAAGTTAGCGAGTATTAGTTCTTTAAGATTTGCAAGCCGTTGCAGTGGCTCAAGTGATTCGTCCGCCACCTTGGTGTTTGTCAAACTCAATAGCTCGAGTTTTTCGAGATTTGCGATCGGTTTTAACGACTCGAGTTTCATTCGCGTCCATATGCTTCCGTCAATCGCGAGTTGTTTAAGATTAATCAAGGCAGAAAGTGGGGTGATGTCATGGACATTCTTGAAGTTCTCAATTGCCAGCCCGGTCAATTGTGTCAGTTCGGCGACCTGATCAAGAGAGTGAATCTTTGAACAACTGTCGAGTCGAAGAACTTCGAGCAGTGGCAGGTTTCTTAACGGACTAAGATCTCCGGTGCGTAGATTGTAATCGAGGTAAAGATGACGTAAGGATTTACAGTGAGAAATGTACTCTAGTTTTTTGTGGTCAATACCGAAACACCAAAGCCCGGAAAGATCCTCAAACTCGACAAGTTTCTCAAACTTAACTGCGTTTGAAATGAGCCGTAACCGAGTTGTGTTACGAGGGACGTCATCGATGTTTCCAACTGCCGCCGGCCATTCGAGTCTAGCCGGAAAGATTCGTTGTGAAGCAAGCATTACGGTGTTGTCGTTGCATCAAGATAGGCAGCTTTTACAGCTGGACCAACTACGTAACTTCTGAAGATAATCTTCTTCATCCGTGAATTTCCCGCCAGTGTTTCGCGAAATGAGTCAAGATTAATTGCCTTGCGAATCTGGTCGAGCTTCTCTCCTCGCTTCACTCCTGCCTTCACCTGTTCATCGATAGTAGCAAACAATCGACTCATCGTTTTCAATTGAGAATCGTCCTGTAACACTGGTCCATGACCTGGAACGATCTGTCGCGGATGCAGCTCGATGATCTTATCGAGTGCTTTGCTCCATTCTCCCGGATGAGATTGGGGACTGCCAACGTAAGGAACCGGCGACATCACGAGGTCGCCGGCGATCACGACTTTTTCTTTCGGCAGATAGACCACAAGATCCCCGCTTGTGTGACCGCGACCAAAGTAATGAATCTCAATAGTTCTCCCGCCTCGACGCAACGTCATTTGATCTTCCACCGTCGTAGTCGGCAATACAATTTCGACTCCCGGGTTTTCGGCCATGTACCGTTCGGCGATTTCGAGTGTTCCCGCGTAGCCTGCACGCTCTTCGTCATCCATCGGTCCACCGAAGAGGCTTTGATTCTTAGTTAAGCTGTCCTTCAGCATACTAATGAATCCGCGATAGCCCTGTTCTGATAATGCGGCTTTTCGATTCGCCAATCCGGTTGTTGGCAAGTATTCACGAGTTTTTATGTGAGCGATGAACTCAACACCGGGGAAGGTTTGTCGATAAACCTGATTGCCCATGATGTGATCATCATGCCAATGAGTGTTGATGACATATTTGACTGGCTTATTAGTAAGACTTTTTAGAGCGGCGATAGTTTCCCGGGCAGTCCCAGGCGTTAATGTTGTGTCGACGACGACAACGTGATCTTTATTGATGATGAAAATGCTATTGGCATTAACAGTTAGCCCCGGCGGCTCGGTGCGAATTGCTGCATAAACGTCTTTTGCTACCTTAACGATCTTGAATCTTGGCTCTACTGCTAAAACACTGCTACACAAGAGCAGTATTAAGAGACATGATTTGAGTCTAGTCATTAAGGTCTGTTAGCTCCTTCAACATATATACACCCTCGTGATCGTGTTCTGCTGAGTTATCAGGATCGGAACGCCACCCGTGCTTGAGGTAAAAATTGATTGCTCCGGGCGCTGCATGAGTTCGCAGCAAACGAAATCCAGTCTTATATCCAGTTCTCTCTAATTCAGAGAGTAAGAGAGTTCCAATCCCTTTGTGTTGGGATTCAGGATGAACGTAGAGCCATTTAAGTTGCTCAAGTGCCTTGGGAACGATTCCACCAAAACCTTCGATTCCCGATCCGCTATCAGCGA
>JBKPQV010000007.1:0-5189 GCA_046734235.1 Acidobacteriota bacterium | reverse complement strand
GGAAGGAGCACTTGAGATGGAAGCGAGAATTGATTACTTAAAGTCTGCGCGCGGTGCGTACCACGCGATGTTGGGGATTGAACATTATCTTCAACAAAGTGGATTGGAACAGTCGTTGCTACACTTGATCAAGTTGCGTGTGTCGCAAGTCAATGGATGTGCATACTGCATCGACATGCACTGGAAAGACCTCAGAGCAGCAGGAGAGTCAGAGCAGAGACTTTATGGGCTTGACGCGTGGGAAGAATCTCCCTACTACACTGACCGCGAACGAGCAGCTCTCGCCTGGGCGGAGTCGGTAACTAACATTCAAGAAGGTCACGTACCTGATGAAGTGTTTGAGCGCGTCAAAGACTTCTTCAACGACAAGGAACTTGCTGATTTGACTCTTGCAGTGACCGCGATCAATTCGTGGAACCGTCTGAGCATTGCAGCACGAACAGTTCCGGGTACGTATCAGCCTGCTAAGAAACAAGGCGCGTAGCTAGTTGCAGTGGGAGTGCTTCATGAACACCGGTCGACGGGGATCAAGCAATGGGCGGCAAAGATGTGAAGCGTTTTCAACCAGCGAAGCGGGTGAAAGCATAAAGAGGCTTTTCCAAAATCCCCCACTCCGGAGGAGTGCCATGTCTATAGCACCGACGCGCTGACAGTTCGCGCACTCCAGAGGAGTGCAATGTCGGGATTATCTTAGTTAGCAAATGTGCTGTGAATTAGACACCAAAATCACATGGCACTCCTCCGGAGTGCGAATTCCCAGGGAGGCTGTAAACTATAAATATCTCACTCCGCTGGAGTGAGAATTATCGTTTTAGATCGGCGTAATCTGTGGACTCTCCTCCGCGGTACATGATAAGAACTTGCCCACACTCACATGCAAAACAAAACTAGACCATCACACATCGCACTCATCGTCCTATTCTTAACGTCGACGGTTTTCGCCCAGCAATCCGTCAAGTCTGCAACCGACTATGTGAATGCCGGTGTGGCGGCGCAGAAGGCAGGGCGATTCGAAGATGCGGTGCAGCAGTACGCCGAGGCGCTCAAACTCGACCCGAAAGACTTTGGTGCCCAATTCAATTCTGGCGCTTGTTACATGGCGCTACACAAACCTGAGCAGGCGTTAGGTTTCTTCAAGACTGCCGTTGCCACCAAACCAAATGATCCAATTGTGCAATTTGCACTTGGTAATGCATACGGCGTGACTGGACATACATTGGAAGCGATTGATGCGCTAAAAGAAGCAGTGCGGCTCGATCCGAAGATGGTTGATGCTCATCGCGCACTAGCAGCTTTTTACGGAGTGGCAGGTCGAAACCAGGACTCTATCCGCGAACTATCTGCTGCATTGCAACTCCGCGAAAACGATTCCGCAATTCTTTACGAACTCGGTCGACAACACGTTGAGGCTGGTTCATTTCAAAACGCAATCGAATACTTCGAACGATCCCTGGCAGTAAAACAATCTGTTGGATCGTATCTCGGACTGGGAATCGCCTACGCGAAGTTGAACAATTATCAGTCGTCTATACAGGCCTATAGCGAAGCGATAAAACTTGAACCGTCAAACGTGTTAGCACAATACAACCTGGGTATGGCCTTGCGACAAACAGGCAAACACGCTGATGCCGCCGCTGCTTTCAAACGAGCCACCGAATTGAAACCAGACTCAGCAGAGGCATTTTTATATTTAGGTATGTCGTATCAGGATCTGGGCGACCCAGCTAAATTCCTCTCAAACCTGCAGGAAGCTCATCGGCTAAGTCCCGATAATCTCCCAATTCTCAAGAACCTCGGCATAGCGTTACGCGACAATCGCAAGTACAGCGAAGCTATCGAGCCATTGAAAAAAGTATCAGACTCACACGTTGATGATGCGGACGATCTTTACCTCCTCGGAAATACTTACTTGATGGCCGGGGAATACGACCGCGCAATCAAGACCTTGAACAGAACACTGGAGCTTCAACCAAATCATGAGGAGGCGCGCGAGCGCTTGCGAGTTTCGTTCGCGCGAAAGAACTTGTTGCCGCGAATGGAAGAAATCAAAAGAGAGCTTCGCGACAATCCGCAGAATGCTACGCTGCTGGCTGAGTTGGGTCAGTCGTATAACAGTTTGGGAATGAACACCGAAGCAGAACAGTCATATCTGAAAGCTGTCGAGCTTGATCCGCGAAACGCAGACTTTCATGCGCTTCTATGTGTCAACTATGGTGAATGGCATAAATATGACAAAGCGGTCGAATGTTATGAGGCCCTTGTAAAGAAAGAGCCTCACCACGTGCATTACATGACCTTGGGAAAAATGTATGAGAGTCAGGGAAAGCTCGATGAGGCAATTGCTGCGTATCAAAAATCTCTGGAGAAGAAGCCGACCTTAGTCCAATCGTTGTATGGACTCGGTTTTGTCTATATGAAAAAAGGCGAGCCGCAAAATGCAATTGCGCCATTCCGAAAAATGCTGGAGGTCGAACCCAGAAACACCTTTGGCATTCATGGGTTAGGTCTTGCTTACGCACAGACCGGAGAAAAAACTGGGGCAATGGAACAATACTACTTGTTGCAAAGTCTTAACCCACGACTTGCCGAGGATTTGTTGAAGTCAATTCCCAAGTGAGAAAAAGATAAGTTTGCCGCGCGTGAACTACTCAAATGGACGGTACTACGATCAACATAGAGCCCGCGCTCAGTTTCCTCGGAATCCTGAATCTGCTGGGGGCTGGGCAGGGCCTTCTCCTCGCCTTAGCGCTGTTTAACTCGAAGGATGGTAACAGGACCGCCAATCGCCTGCTGGCGGCGCTAACTCTTACGATCTCAATCATTGTGAGCGGAGCAGTATTGCTCTCATCTAACTACGTCTTCGTGTATCCGCATTTGAGTAGGATCCATCATCCGTTTGTTTTTCTGGCTGGTCCACTTCTTTATCTCTACTTAAGAGAGTTGGTCTCCGAAGGAAAGAGATTTGAGACAAAAGATTTTCTGCACTTCGTGCCGTTCGCGCTCTTCCTGATCTATTTGCTGCCCTACTATCTTCAAAGCGGAAAAAGTAAACTCGATGCGCTATCTTCGGAGTACCTTGAACCGTCGTTGGGACAATGGTACTACGTACGATCATCAATCTTCATTGTTCAGTTCCTGGTATACCTGGTCCTGATCGTATTAACCATCATCCATTTTTCGCGCAGAGCGAAGAAGCGGGAATCACCGAGGGACCGAGCCATTTTGTGGGAACTCCGGTTTTTTGTGATCGCCTCTGTGGTCCTTTGGATCGGGGCTGTGCTTCGGTACGCACTTGATTCGACCGCACGAACCAATCTTTTGATTCCCCTCGGGGCTTCAGCACTTGTTTATGGAATGGGCTACCTGAAAATGACACAACCAAAGGCGTTGGCCGCCGAGGTTGACCGAGGCCCTGCAAAGAAGTATGAGAAGTCTACACTGACGCCTGAGAGAGCTGAAAGATATGTCAATAAACTCCTCCAATTTATGAAAGAACAGAAACCTTTCACGGATGGCGATCTAAACCTGCAAAGCCTGGCTGCGACTCTGTCCATTCCGCCGCATCATCTCTCACAAATAATTAATGAACGGCTCGGTCAGACTTTTGCCGATTTCGTAAATTCCTATCGCGTCAAAGAGGCCAAGCAGAGACTAATGGATCCGGCCTCTAGTCACTTATCGCTTTTAGGAATCGCGATAGAGGTTGGGTTCAACTCAAAGTCGTCCTTTAACTCAGTATTCAAAAAACACACCAACGTGACTCCGTCGGAATTCAGGAATGGAAAGCCTTAGCCAGGGATGAAGGCGGGCTTTGCAAAAGGGCAAATCCCCTCACGGCATCCGCAGATTTCGCCGATTACGCCGATTTCAAAACGTTATTGAGCTCGGGTCTAGGAATCTGAAATCGGCGTAATCTGCGTAGCAAATGGTCAAGTTCTTGCTTTTCTAGCAAGTTTCTCCCGTCCTGTAAGGACAAAAGTTAGTAGCCGGGGGCGAGCGGCTTTGCGCGAAGCCCCCGGGCAAAGGCAAGGATCTGTAGGACCCTGAAAGGGTCGAACAAACGTCGGTTTGACCCTTTCAGGGTCTAATCAAAAACTGACTCTCTTCCGTGGGCGTCGCGCAAGGCCGCTCGCCCACGGCTATTAACTTACATCCTTTCAGGATGATCTTTGGTTGCGGCTTCGCCGCGCTGCGTAATCTGCGGATGAAGTTAGTCCAGATTTATAACTCTGGCCGTCAAACCTTATAGAATCGGCCCAATTTCCCACCACCAAAACCGTCTAATACACACTACTCGCAAGAATAGCCAGCAACTGAAAGCTGGCGCTGCTCCCCGCTCTTGTTCCGACTTAAAACGATCAGGCTGACGGCAAACAGGAGGACTGCTGCCACTTATAAAGGAGAAATCTCTTCATGCGGAAACTAATACTCGGGTTAATTCTCATTGGCGGCGGGGACGTGCTGGTGGAGGCCCAGACATCTGCGGAACCTAGAAACGAATTCTTTGCCGGTTACTCGTATCAAAGCGCCGACATAAATACGTTAACGATCGATCCGCAACGCACTTCACAAAATGGCATCAATCTTGAATACACAAGAAATGTAACCAGAAGCCTTGGCATCACGGGCGATTTATCAGCTCACTTCCACCGAGACTCTACAAACAGGAGCGGTGGTACGTTCTCGAGACAGAGGGATCAATACTTTTTACTAGCCGGTCCGCAGTTCAAGGCGCACAATGACACTCGCTTGCAGCCGTTCGTGCACGCATTGTTCGGAGTATCATTATTCAGAGGATTTACATCGAACATCACCCCTTCAGGTAACGTTTACACGATCGACGAGGCAACCTCTTTTGGTATGGCGCTAGGCGGAGGACTCGACATTCGCACCAGCAAAAGAATTGACGTACGACTTTTCCAGGTGGACTATAGTCCGACCCACTTCGGATCCGGGTGGCAACACAACGTCCGTTTATCAATCGGTATTGTGTTCAAGAAGTAGGCGACTCAAATGTGTCCGAAATGCCTTAGAGGCTCTTGCAAAATTCATTTCTTCTCTGCGTCCTCAGCGTCTCGGCGTTGAAAATGTTTATCCTTGCTAAGACCTCTTAACGCAGAGACGCAGAGAAGAGTTAATCAGGCTCACCATCGAACATTCGTCAAGCGACTCTCCCCAGAGCATCAGCT
>JBKPQV010000006.1:0-3521 GCA_046734235.1 Acidobacteriota bacterium | reverse complement strand
AGAGCTAACGTCTCTATATAAAGTTGCAATCGCTGTAGCTTCGTTTGATACAAGCTCGGAAGCGTTTGAGTAGGTGTTCCAGACACCGACAGCAATCAGGCCAACAGTTATTCCATAAAAGACCCCGATGGCTTGTACGGTCCCGCTGACAGCGTCGTTGACGCCGTCATGATAGCGAAGCTTAGGAACAACGAATCGCCTGGCGAGCAGCAATCCAATCATTGCAATAACCTCGATTACCATGACCAGGGCCACTGCTGAATACAAAGGTCGGACTTCGTAAAACCAGATGGGCATTTGATCTCCTCGGATAGCTCCACATAAAAGTGCTTAGCCCTACCGTTCGGGACGGAGCCTTGGAATTCTGTTCGGTTTTCTGTGAAATGTCTAGGTCAAGATTTGGTTTGGGGATCGGCTAGTGTCCGTCCGATATGCTTTAGCTTGTCGGCTTGGCCCAATCTAAGACTCCAAGGTTTGTACAACACCGACAAGCTAGAGAAGCTCTTGCAAAAGTCTTTGCCGCGGAGCGGCCGAAGCATAGAGCCCAGGGTGAAGCGAAGCGGAACCCTGGGTAGAAGGGGCGGTCGCGTATGCGTCCTGAAAGGACGCCAGCAATTAATGCACGCTCAGTTGCAGCGGTAAACCCTTCTAATTGATAAATACCGCAGTTCGGATTTGGAAACCGACGCCGGCTCGCGTCCTTTCAGGACGCTCATAATAGCCACTCCTACCCAGGGTTCCGCTGCGCTCCACCCTGGGCTTTATGCTTAGGCCGCTCCGCGGCAAAGGCTTTTGCAAGAGGCTCTAAAGCATATCGGACACAACGACCGACAAGCTAAAGCCAATCGGACATTTGTTAAGACAAGACCGGATTTGGTCTCGGTGGCCATATTTGGCGTCGAACACCCCGTAAATCCACGACTTTTCAAAACCTCACGCCGTCGACGAAAAAGTCCCTTACCTGTTTAATTTCAATAATTTACCGGGATGTTGGTCAACCGTTCCACCGCTGGCACGAATGTCGCAGTTACCAGAAGCGCGACCTGAAGCCGTTGATCGGAACTGTAAGGAGACATAGAGAACTTATGACATTTAGACGCCTCAAAAGACGACCGAACATCTCGAATGTCTTCGATTCAGAGTTCGCGCTCGAGATCCTAAAAAGCGACAAACTCCGCGTGTCGATCTTGCTAGGAACCTGGATAAGTATCTTGACGGTTCTATTCCTACTATCTTTTGCTTTTACCGGTCAGTTTCAAAGTGCCTTCCACGGAAAGTTCTATGAGTTCCGCAAGGCCCTCATCATTGGCAGTGCGGTTACGTGTGGAAGTTTGGTGCTCGAGTTATTGGCGATTGAAAGGCTCATTCGAACCGACAAAGCGGGAAGACCTGCGCTCAGATATTTGAGCGCTTTCATAGAAACCAGCATTCCTACTCTGGGCTTATTCATGTCGTCACAGTTCCTCGGGCCTGTTTATGGATTGGTCACCCCAGCGCCTTTCGCTTACGGAATCTTTATTGTGCTGTCAGTTTTGAGACTCGATTTTCGGATCTGCGCATTCACCGGCGCTGTTGCAGGAATTGAGTATGTGGCCTTTTCCCTCTACGCGCTGAATCATTCGACTCCGGCTAATCTCGAACCAATTCTCGTCGGTTTTCCACAACACTTATTCAAAGGTTGTTTATTGCTCGGCACGGGAATGATGGCGGCATTAGTGACGATGCAGATCCGAAAACGCATTCTCAATTCGTTGGAGACTATTGCTGAGCGAAACCGGATCAGCCGGACGTTTGGTGAATACGTTTCACCAGCAGTGATGGATACGCTACTCGAATTGAAACCAGATCTGCGGAGTGAAAGCAAAGACGTTTGTGTGATGTTCTTGGATATCAGGAACTTTACTGGCTTTGCTGAGAAACGAAACCCAGAGGAAGTCGTGACCTATTTGGAGTCGCTATTTGAATTCATGATTGAGATCGTCAATCGCAACAACGGCATCATCAATAAGTTTCTCGGCGATGGTTTTATGGCAGTGTTCGGTGCGCCTTTATCCGATGGAAATGATTGCGCTAACGCCGTTCGCTCTGCGCGAGAAATCCTGGAGCGAGTTGAAGAAGAAGTGCAAAGAGGTTCAATTCTGCCGACGACTATCGGGATTGGTCTACATGCGGGCCAGGCGGTAACCGGGAGCATTGGATCGGCGTTACGCAAGGAGTACACAGTGATCGGGGATGTCGTGAACCTGGCTGCACGCATCGAGAAAATGAACAAACAATTTGGATCTCAGTTGTTGATCTCTGAGATGGTTTCGCGCGAGGCACACAGTGAAGTTTCAGGCGCGATCTCGAAAGGGATGGTAAACGTCAGAGGTCGTGAAGAAGGGATCCAGATCTTTCAATTGGCATAAGGAAAAATAGGACGAATGGAATAGGACGAATACGACCTATTCAAGAATCAAGAGGAAGATTATGAAAAGAACTCTTATTTTGGCTCTAATTCTTTTTACCGGTGTAGCGTCGAATGTGTTCGGGCAGGCTGCTTCCCAAACGACGGAATCAGTCGAAGAGCTAAAACTCAGGCTCATTGACATCCAAGCAAGGCAGGAGATTGCAAGGCTTCAGCTTGAACAGCTGGATGAGTCGTTGAAACCGGAGAACATTGAACGTGCGCTGGCAGGTATCGGATCTACAAAACCTGAGGAGCTTCGCGAACAGCGTCGTCGACAATTAACTATGGAGAAGACGTCTGTCTCGGCTGAACTGGAGTTGTTGGAACTGAAAAGAACTAGACTTGAAGAGGCAATTGCAGAAGCTGAAGCTCGTGCTTATCAAAAGAGCGCGAAGGCTGAACCTGCAATCGATAACGCTTTTCGCACGAATCTGAACGGGTTCAGCTTCTTGCTCGCCATCGCGGTGGTGGCAGTTGTGTCGGTGGCTTCGGGTCTTGGAGGAGTATTTGCTTTAAGAAGATCTTAAGACCACAACTAGTGTCCGATATGCTAGAGTCTTGGGCAAAGTCACCGATGTTGCTATCTTTTTGATTAACTCTTCTCCGCGTCTCTGCGATTTCTCTGCGCCTCTGTGGTGAAAATAGCTTTCGGGAAGGGTTACTAATTTTTACCACAGAGGCGCAGAGAAATCGCAGAGACGCAGAGAAGAATCGAATATTCTAGAGAATCTTTGGCTTGGTCGGTTGACGCAGTTCCGATTTCTTTTCCGACAAGCTAAAGCATAGCGGACACAAAGCGTCGCTTAGCGCGGAGGATTTATGAGAATCACTGTTATTGTTTTGCTGGCAATCCTGATCAGCGTAGGTGCCGTTCTAGCCCAAACTAAGGATCCGGCCGAGGTAGTATCTGAAATACAGCTTCAGCTTATCGACCTAAGTGCTAAAGAAGAAACCACCAAGTTGCAGTTGCAACAATTGGACGAAGCACTAAAGCCAGAGAACATAGCTAACTCTGTTGCCGGCTATGGTTCGACAAGGCCAGAAGAACTCCGTGAACAACGTCGTCGAGAAC
>JBKPQV010000005.1:0-7605 GCA_046734235.1 Acidobacteriota bacterium | reverse complement strand
TTTCCTTCCAGATCGATCTTTACCAAACTGGAGGCAGTCACTTCGTCAAATAACATCCCGTAGGGGTTCAGCAGGAAATGATGTTCCGGTCCCGGTACGCGCGCAGACAAGTGAGTAAAAATAAGGTCGTCCCAGCCGTAGAGCGCTACAAGCCGGTAAGCAGCAGCCAGATCGACTCTAGACTGCCATTCTTCCGGGGATACCTGGTCACGTACGTTGGATTTTGTTTGCGATGGGCTACTCATTGAAATCTCCATCGAAGGGATTTGGGAGTTGTGATAGTGGCCGGAGATTGTAAACGATAGTTGGCAATACAGAACAGGAGCGCAGCGACTGACGATCACTCGCCAATACGGAGCAGGAACAAAGTACAAAGAAAAAAGTACCAAGAGCCGACAAGCTAAAGCATATCGGACACCCTTCAAGCCGCTCTCACTACCTGTTCATCGCCAAAGTTCCGCGCATAAGATCTCGCGAAATATGCAGCAAGCAAGAAGGCCACAAACATGATCGCGGCGCCCGTCCAAAAAGTTACAAAGAGAGAATGATCACTCATATAGTGAGGTTCACCGTCGGCACCCATATGGGCCACGGAGCTACTAATCAACAATGCAGCAAGTGATGGACCTACAGCGCGCGCCAAACTCGCAACTGATTGTGTAACGCCAAGCACAGTTCCTTGTTCTTCCGGCCCTACGCTCTTCGATGCCAAACTCGTTAAGGTCGGAGTTGCCAATGAATTGCCCATCGAAAACACTCCACCTCCGATCAACAATGCCGCTAGTCCGCCTGCAGCCGGCCCGACGAACGGCACCGCAAATAAGCTGATTGCAAAGCAAAAAGCACCGAAGAGTATCAATGGCAACTCGCCAAATCGCTTAACCAGTTTGCCGATGAGCCCTCCCTGGATCACGACCGCGATTAGACCCACATAAGCAAATAAGTAACCGGTATGTTGGGCGTCGTAACCGAAGCGAAACATCGTGTAAAGCGAGAACGATGTAGTCATGATCGAGAATGACACGATAAACAAAAAGTAGATGGTTAAGACAAATCCAAGTCTGGGTTGTTTCAAAGATCGCAAAAGTTCGCCGACACCTCTTCCTCCAGCTGCTGATTGTCGGGCCGGGTGATCTTTAGTGACTGTTTCTGGCAAAGTGAAAAAAAGCAGAATCGCGTTTGCGAAGCACAAGCTACCAGCAAAGAAAAAAGGAACATGAATTCCCCAGCGACTGAGAATGCCACCCAGTGCTGGTCCGAATATAAAGCCCAGGCCAAACGCGGCTCCTATCAATCCCATTCCCTTGGCGCGGTTTTCTTTGGTAGTGATGTCGGCGATGTATGCCTGGGCCGTGGAGATGTTGCCTCCGGTGATCCCGTCAAGAATCCTACCGACAAACAACATCCAGAGAGTGTTAGCAAAACCGATAATAAGAAATCCGATTCCGGTACCAATGATTGAGATAAACAAGACAGGACGCCGCCCGTACTTGTCAGACAACCGTCCCAGGATCGGCGAAAAGATCAACTGCATGATCGAATAGGAGGCAAAGAGAAATCCAACCGTTCGGGGTGTAGCGTTAAAAACGGTGCCTTCCGCGTAAAACGGAAGCACTGGGATCACGATGCCAAATCCCACGAGATCGATGAAAACGGTTGTGAAGATAACTATGAGAGGCGAGCGTTTCATTCGTCAGTGGTCCGTAGTCAGTGGTCCGTAGTCAGTAGTCCGTGGTCCGTGGTCAGTGGTCCGTAGTCAGTGGTTCGTGTTGTGGTGGCCATTGTCGGTGTTAGTCGGAGAAGCTAATCGACCCGGAGGGTCTGAAAAATGACAAATGAGAAATGGAAAATGGAAAATGGAAAATGACCAATAGATCTTTATTTTCTCCTTCCCCCACCCCTACCACCGCCACTCAACGCCTTATCAACGGACGCTTGACCGCCACCGGAAATCAGCAATGCGAGCGCAATACCGAGCAGCACTAATGGATATTCATAACCACGGTTGGCGGCGAATAATCCGTTGGACCAGTGAACGCCTGCTATTGCCGTCAACATCGTGCATGCTATGAAGAAAGCACCCACTCGAGTCAGAAATCCCAGGCCGACAAAGACTCCACCTACTAGTTCGGAGAGGGCTGCTGCACCTAACCATAACCATGTTGGTTTCATAAAGGAAAATGGTGTGTTTCCTGAAGTGAATTGTTGAAACCCCGGGCCGCCCCAAAGTCCCAAAACCTTCTGACCGCCATGGGCAATCATAACGATCGCAAGCACCAGGCGAAGTGGAATCGTAATCAGCGTCGAGGAAGTGGCGATTAATTTACGCAGCATGTGGGTTTAGTTTCTCCAGTATTCAGAGTAGAACGCGGAGATATTACCAGTTATTTACACTGCTCTGATTAGTCTCTGAGCAATTGTTTGTTTTGGGTGGGCGCCGATGAGGCGATCCACAAGCTTGCCATTCTTGAAGATCAGCATGGTAGGAATACTTGCAATCTGATACTCCGAGGCGGTCACCGGGTTTTCATCAACATTCAGCTTGGCGATTCGATAGCGTCCACTCGACTCTTTTGCTAATTGATCAAGTATTGGCGCGATTACCCGACATGGACCACACCAGGGTGCCCAGCAATCGACCAGAGTCGGAGGCCCGCTCGCCTCGAGGATTTCACGCTTGAAAGTAGCGTCTGTAATGGTGGTTGGTTTAACGTTACTGCGGGCATCTAACCTGGTTTTGCAATGTCCGCACTGCGCTTCTCCACCGGCGAGTCGAACCTCATCAACTCGATTCCTGGTTCCACAATTCTTACATTCTACTATTTGCATAATTTACCTTTTGACTGATCACCGGTCGCAAAAGTTTTGCGACTATGTGTGACCGATGTGCTTCAGAGGTTCCAGCAAAAATAGTTTCCTCCACTTCGGAGTTGTGACATGTTTATAGCACCGTTGCGTTCGCAGGCTAGCGCTCTCCGGAGGAGTGCAATGTTAGTTGTTAAAAATGGCACCACCAGAACGATAATTCGGTCTCGATTACATTGCACTCCTCCGGAGTAAAAAACTATCTGTAATCTAATTCAGCCTGACAGACTGAATTGAGGTTGTCGCAATAATCCACAACTTCAGAGCCTCTGGCAAAAATCTTTGCCGCGGAGCGGCTTAAGCGTAAAGCCCAGGGTGGAGCGAAGCGGAACCCTGGGTCGATAGAATTGCAAATGCGTCCTGAAAGGACGCGACCCGGTTGCAGTTTGCAAACTGAACATCAGACTCATCAATCAAAGAGTCTCTCACGCTGGGATTGACCGGAGTTTAGTTTGCTCGCGTCCTTTCAGGACGCATAGTTAACCACGTTTCTACCCTGGGCTCCGCTTCGCTCCACCCTGCTTTACGCTTATGCCGCTCCGCGGCACAGACTTTTGCAAGAGCCTCTACAGCATATCGAACTTAAGCTCATTCGTAGTAACATTTGCGCTGTCTATCTTCGACTCGTTCAACTAAGGAAACTGGGAATGATGATGCGATCTTTTGGTCTCTTTGTTCTATTGATATTGGGATGTTCCCCCTGCTTTGCTCAAACTTCCCCGCTGGAAATCGCTTTTACCGTCGGCATGTCACGCCCACATACTCATTTGTTCGAAGTTGACATGCGCATCAAGCGTTCAGCGAGTGCTCCCTCCGAAGAGTCGCTCATGATGCCAGTTTGGACGCCGGGTTCTTATTTAGTTCGTGAGTTTGAACGAAATGTACAGGATTTTTCAGCGAAAGACGCTGCCGGGCAGCCTTTGGCCTGGGAAAAAATCAACAAGAACACCTGGAAGATCAAGACCAACGGTTCAACCGAATGGCACGCGACGTATCGGGTCTATGCAAACGAACTGTCCGTTCGAACCAGCGAACTAAATTCGAATCATGCTTTCTGGAATAACGCAAACCTCTTGATGTATCTAGATGGTAATCTGAAAAGTCCGTCCACGGTGCAAGTGTTGGCTCCAGATGTCTGGAAGGTCGCAACCGGATTACCAATTGCACCTGGTCCAAAGAACACCTTCCGCGCCGAGAACTTCGACGTTTTGTACGACTCACCTTTTGAAGTAAGCAACTTCAAAACGATAGTGTTCAATGTTAAAGGAGTGCCCCACCGAATTGTCATTGATGGTGAAGGGAACTATGACGCGGAAAAAATGCGGCGCGATGTGCAGAAGATCGTGGAAACTGAAGTCGACATCATGGGAGGAGAAATCCCATATAAGGATTACACCTTCATTCTTCATCTGCGCTCCAACGCAGGCGGTGGTTTGGAGCATTCAAACTCGACTGCTCTCGGTTATCCACGTTTCGGCTTTCGCGTCGAAAAAGGTGATCGGACCACCTCCTCTGGGCCGAACGTTACTCAACAGACTGAGCGCGATTATCGAGGATTTCTTTCGTTAGTGGCCCATGAATTCTTTCATTTGTGGAACGTAAAACGAATTCGGCCGGACACCCTTGGTCCTTTTGATTACAACAACGAAAACTACACAAAAGTTCTCTGGGTTGCTGAAGGCATAACCGACTATTACGCCGACGTTGCATTGCGACGAGCCACTCTGGTTTCTGAAAAAGATTTTCTGACAGCTACGGCCAGATCATTTCAAACTCTACAGAATACGCCTGGAAGGTTGGTCCAAACCGTTGAGGAGTCGAGTTACGATTCGTGGATCAAGTATTACCGCCAGGATGAGAACTCAAACAACTCGCAAGTGTCTTATTACGAAAAAGGCTCGATCCTCGGCTTGCTGCTCGATCTCGAAATCCGGAAACGAAGCAACGGAACAAAATCTTTGGACGACGTAATGCGCTATCTCCTTACGGAGTTTTATAAGAAGGATCGCAACTACGGTTCCGCTGATTTTCAGAAGGCCTGCGAGCTGATGGCGGGCTCGAGTCTGGAGGAGTTCTTTGCAAAGTATGTTCGCGGTCGCGATGAGCTCGATTACAATGCTGCATTGAGTGCGGCCGGACTGAAATTGGAAACCGCTGCATTAGGCGAGGATGGTAAACCAACAGATAAAGCGTTCTTTGGTGCAGACGTTGTCTGGGAGGATGATCGACTTGTAGTGCGAAGAGTTCAGGCCGGTTCACCCGCTTATGATCAGGGATTGAACACTGGTGACCAGATCGTTGCACTAAACAATATGCGCGTGACGAAAGAATTTTTCGATGCGCGTTTAGCTGAAAAGAAACCCGGTGATCAGATCAATCTGACAATCTTTCGCTTCGATGATCTGAGCACGATAGTTGTTAAACTTGGTAGTCGCTCCGAAGGGACGTATCGTATCGTGCCGCTAGCCAATCAAACTGAAGCACAGAAACTGGTCTATAAATCGTGGTTAGGGCTCTAAGGAAGAGAATCATTTTTCATATATCATTTGACATTTCTCATTTATCATTTTTCCACGCTCCACGACTGCCGGAATTCTAAGGCGATGAGGTGGCCCGACCTTCTCTAATGGGCGTTAATGTAATCGCGGAGCGTTCTAAAAATGAAAACTGAAAAATGTCAAATGATATTTGGAAAATGATCTTTTAAAACCACAAAGACCAAAGCCCTAATCCAAAAGATGTCATATCAAAACATTCGCCTTAGCATCGATGATCGCGTTGCGCGCATAACGTTTTGCCGTCCGCCGCTCAACATATTCAACATCGCAATGATGCGAGAAATTGGCGCGGCGTTGAGCGAGCTCTCACAGACCCAGTTAGTGGCAATTGTCTTCGATGCTGATAAGGACTGCCGGGCGTTCAGCGCAGGCGTGGCTGTCGAGGATCACACACAACCAATGGTCTATCAGATGCTCGACTCGTTTCACGCGATCTTTCGTTTACTGGAGCAGCTGTCTAAACCGACGATTTCGCTCGTTGATGGCCCGGCCCTTGGAGGAGGCTGTGAACTAGTTTGTGCGTCCGACATTGTAATTGCTTCTGAAAGATCAAAGTTTGGGCAACCCGAGATAAAACTGGGTGTTTTCCCTCCCGTTGCGGCAATCCTTTTACCGCTGGTTATTGGTGAAAATCGCGCCCGCGAGTTAATTTTGACTGGTGAGATCATCGACGCTGTTGAAGCCGGAAAAGCGGGTCTATGCAACCACGTGGTACCCGTAGCTCATCTTGAACAGAAGTTGACAGAAGTTGTTTCGAAATTGAAAGAGCTTTCAGGCTCAGCCCTTGAGTTCACGCGTAGGGCACTGGATTTGGGTCGAGGGCGGACGATGGATAAAGCGCTAAAGGAACTGGAAAATATTTACCTTCACGAATTGATGAAATCTTCGGATGCTAATGAAGGCGTGAAAGCGTTTATGGAAAAGCGACGGCCAGTTTGGCGAAATCGGTAAGTTATGAAGTCTTTAAAGCGATCAGCCTTTATTAGTTTTGTCATGCTCGGTGCGCTCGGCGCCACGCTGAGTTTTCCTGGCGCCAGTCACGGGCAAAGCCAAAAGGCAGAAAAGACTGGCTCGCACTCAACTCGTGGCCTTCCGGGTATGTCTTCGGCCGCTCGTGCCCTTGTCGAAGAAGCGACGGGAGTTGTTTGTACTGAAGCGAAACTCGATCCCCGTAGCAGCATGGCAATTGATGAAATGCAGGCGCGACCTTCGCTGCCGGCTCAAAATCCGGAAGCTCGTGCTGGTGCAGCGCGTGCCCAACGTCTACTGCCGGTTGCCAAGACCCTCGTGATCAATTCCTTGAAACAGATGGTCGTTGATTTCGGATTACAGAATGCACGCGGCTTTGATTTGAAAGTCGATCAGGGAATACAGCGAGTGCTTGCAGTAAAGACTGTTCGACCTGACATGGACTCGCGCGATAACGCTTCAGTATTCCTAAGCCGGCCTCACACCATAACCTTTGGCACGATCTTCCTTGCCGGCTTGCGTTCTGACGAAGGAATGATCAGCGTTTTGGCCCATGAGCTGATGCATATTGCAGACGGAGATCGCGATAGCTTACGCCTACTGGTTTCGACTGTGGGTAATAAAGCGACTTCCTTAACCGGCATCGATATCCGTGGTCAACGAAGTGAAGAATTAACTTGCGATCTCGTTGGGGCAATGGCCGTACGCGCTTACATTGGCAACACACCGGGCTACGAATCGATTGCCAGAAGATTGTCACGCTCAATTGAACACAATTGCGTGTTGTTGGATGAAGGGGATGAAGAGCATCTATCTCCACGAAACACGATTCGCGCCTTGCTTTCACTCAACCCGGTGCTGGTGCGCGAGTTGATCAATGATCGTGAAGAACCCTGATCATTTTCCACATATCATTTGACATTTTTCAGTTATCATTTCAAAACATCCAAGGTCACTAGACAGGCAACTGATAATTGAGATATGTCAAATGGTATCTGGAAAATGATCGGGCCCAGCTATCAGAAATTGACACCTCAGTTCCCCCTAAATATCATCCTCACAACATGGGGACGGACCAAAACCTTTTGCTTCGCAATAGGACAACAACGAGCTCATTCATTCTCACAATTCTGATCACCCTGACGTTAGTCTTAAGCTGTAAATCCTGTCTCTTATACACATCTCCGAGCCCACGAGACCTTCTAAGTCATCT
>JBKPQV010000004.1:0-3478 GCA_046734235.1 Acidobacteriota bacterium | reverse complement strand
GCACCAACTTGTGCGTGGGTGTACCCGTAACTCCCTAACTCTCCAGACAGGAGTTCACTTTCATCGCCCGCTTTAAGTAACTCTTTGTAACTGTTGGGATCGTGCCGAAGTAACAACAACTTGCCAATGTCGTGCAATAGCCCGCAAAGAAATCCTTCTTCAAGGCCTCTTAAGCGCAGCATCAACATGATCTCACGAGCGGCAAATCCCACGGCAACCGAGTGCTCCCAGAGATCTTTTTCAAACTGAGTTCGGGCACCTTTGGTAAAAGCCTCCGCGGCAGCTGACATAAAGACCAGCGAATAAATGCTTTCATTGCCCAGCGCACTCACCGCCATTGGCAGAGCAGTAACGTTCCGCTGAAAACAGAACAGCGGCGAATTTGCTGCGCGCAATACTCGCGTAGCCAGCACCGGATCACAACCAATTGCATCGGCGATCTTGCGCGTTGATGCGTCGAGATCCTGCGTTAGCGCGGCGACTCGCATGGCAACGCCGGGAAGGGGTGGCAGTTCAATTTCAATTAGCGATTCGAGGTCAACCTGAGCTGATGCAATCATTTTTTACGGTTCCTTTTTCAACTCGAACGGTCCTAAAACACCGTCTCGAACGGCTTATCGGCCAGCCCCAGTAAAAACTTGAGACTCGGATTTACACTTTTTTGTGCTCTTTTACCGTGAAGAATTAATCCACCGGTTACGCCGATTACGCAGCGCGGCGAAGCCGCAACCAAAGATCATCCTGAAAGGATGTAAGTTAATAGCCGTGGGCGAGCGGCTTTGCGCGAAGCCCACGGAACAGAGCTCGTTTTTGATTAGACATATCCTTGCCTTTGCCCGGGGCTTCGCGCAAAACCGCTCGCCCCCGGCTACTTACTTTTGTCCTTTCAGGACGGGAGAAACTTGCTAGAAAAACAAGAACTTGACCATTTGCTACGCAGATTACGCCGATCTCTTGGGTTGGTGGTTTAGGCAGCTCCGTCAGGTAATTCAAAATCTGCGTAATCGGCGTAATCGGTGGATGCCTTCTTTTGCTCTCTTCCCCCTGCTAAACTCACCTCATGCAGCGAATCGTTTCATTTCTTCCGTCAGCAACGGAAATAGCATGCGCACTTGGCCTTGATGATGCTTTGGTTGGAATAACGCACGAGTGCGACTTTCCGCCACGAATAAAGTCGAAGCCAGTAGTTGTGCGCAACGTCTTACCAATTGAAAAGATGAGCCAGGCGGAAATCGATCGGGCGGTCGCTGAACGGATGGGCCAGGGCTTGAGCCTGTATCAGATCGACGAGAAGTTATTAAAAGAGTTGGCGCCGGACTTAATACTTACTCAGAACCTCTGCCAGGTCTGTGCGCCGTCCGGAAATGAGGTTTCCCAGGTGCTGACTGCCCTGCCGCAGAAGCCCGAGATCCTGTGGTTAACGCCGCAATCACTTGAAGGCATATTTGAAAACATCCGCGATCTGGGTAACGCAACTGGCAAGGAAAAAGAAGCGTCACAGTTAATCGCGAATTGTGAAACTCGACTCGAGGCACTGGGCAAAGAGGTTTCCCAGGCTACCTCCAAACCACGCGTATTTTGCATGGAATGGCTCGACCCTGTTTACGCTAGCGGCCACTGGGTGCCTGAACTGGTCAAATTGGCTGGTGGTGTAGATAACCTCGGCAGTGAGGGAGGTGAATCAGTTCGTGTCGAATGGCAGCAGATTGTCGAATGGCAACCAGAAGTTTTGATAATCATGCCTTGCGGCTTCAATTTGCAGCAAACAATGAAGCAGATATGGGATGCTTTTGGTGGCCGTAATTCACAGTTTTTTCAATTACCGGCAGTTCGCCAGGGACAGGTCTACGCTGTTGATGCCAATTCTTACTTCGCTCGACCTGGGCCACGAGTGGTTGACGGCGCCGAGCTGCTTGCCCATTTGATCCATCCAGAATTGTTTGCAGATTCACCCCTAATGAAAAATCACGAGGGTGTTTTTCATAAAGTCGATGTCGACCTGTTGTTGGGAAGACTAAAGGAAGGCCACGATTACTACGTGGAGGCTGGAGCACTGGTCTTTAACACCAGCTATCTCGAACGCCGCGGATATTGTTGCGATAACGGTTGCAGGCATTGTCCATACTGAGACCTTCCGTTCGCTGTACAACCATCAACCACGAAAATATACTACCCGCACTGCCGACTCTCCTTGCGGCGTTGCCGTCCGGAAATCCAATATAGAAGAAAGACTCTCTGCTATGAAAGATTTTATTATGAGAAGCCTTGCGCTCCTATTAACAACCGCCGCGATCGCGATTGCGATCGTTAAGACTATCGATACGACCCATGCGGCTTATGACGTAAATACTGCCGACGACTCCGCGAACGGAAATCCGCTGCTCGCGAAATGGGAAGGCCCTTATGGAGGTGTGCCACCATTTGACCGCGTACAGATTTCCTACTTTAAGCCGGCGCTCGAAGCCGCAATGACCGAACAATTAGCGGAGATTGATCGCATTGCCAAAGAAACGGCTTCTCCAACATTCGAGAACACAATTGTCGCGATGGAGCGTGCGGGCAGTACTTTCGATCGAGTCACCACGATATACGGAGTTTGGGGCGGGACAATGAACGGACCAGAGTTTCAAGCGGTGCAGCGAGAAATGGAACCGAAACTGGCCGCCTTCGGTGATCAAATTACACAAAATGAGGCTCTCTTTAAGCGGATCGAATCTGTTTACAACTCGCCAGAAAAAGCTAAGTTAAATCCCGAACAGCAAAGACTGGCATGGGTCTATTACACAAACTTTGTCCGATCAGGCGCGAAGCTGGCTCCCGAATCAAAAGCACGCCTTTCACAAATCAATCAGGAACTGGCAGGACTATTCACCAAGTTCAGTCAAAACGTGCTTGCCGAAGAGACCGACCAGTACGTCCTGCTCAAGAGTGAGGATGAGTTGGCTGGCCTCCCGCAATCTCTACGCGACGCAGCTGCAGCGGCAGCGGAAACAAAGAAGCAACCGGGCTCGTGGCTAATAATGAACACGCGCTCGGCAGTTGATCCGTTTCTCACTTATTCAGATCGGCGCGACCTCCGTGAGAAAGCCTGGCGGATATTCATAAATCGTGGCGACAACGGTGGCGAGCACGACAACAACACTACCATCACGCAGATCCTTCAGCTGCGTGCCGAACGCGCCAAACTTCTTGGCTACAAAACCCATGCTCATTGGCGTCTGGAAAACGCGATGGCCAAGACACCAGAACGCGCAATGGAACTGATGGAAGGTGTTTGGAAACCAGCAGTTGCACGTGTTCACGAAGAAGTGCGCGATATGCAGGCGCTGGCTGATAAGGAAGGCGCAAAAATTACAATCGAACCCTGGGACTATCGCTATTACATGGAGAAAGTTCGCAAGGCCAAGTACGACCTGGACCAGAATGAAGTAAAGCCGTACCTCCAACTCGAAAAACTTCGAGAGGGTATCTTCTGGGT
>JBKPQV010000003.1:0-15473 GCA_046734235.1 Acidobacteriota bacterium | reverse complement strand
GTTAGAACATCATCCCCAGTTTGAGGTAACTGCAGTTGCCGCATCCGATCGATCGCAAGGCAAGAACTATGGCGATGCGTGCACGTGGCGACTGGCCGGCGAAATGCCAAAGTCGGTTTGGTCGATGAAAGTTCAACCTCCGGCTCCGCCACTTGACTGTGACCTCGTGTTCTCAAGTTTGCCGGGCGATATCGCGCGGGAAACGGAAGGCAGTTTTGCTGAGGCGGGTTATCCGGTGATTAGCAATTCCTCCGCATTCAGGATGGATGAAGATGTTCCACTGCTAATTCCCGAAGTGAACCACGAACACCTCGGCTTACTAACAAAACAGCGTCATCGTTATCCGTCAGGCGGCTACATCGTTACCAATCCAAATTGCTCTACGATCATGATCGCGCTAGCGTTGGCGCCGCTAAATGCGGCTTTTGGAGTTGAAGCGGCGGTTTGCACAACGCTTCAGGCTCTCTCAGGTGCTGGTTATCCCGGAGTCGCTTCGTTAGACATCATCGACAATGTGCTCCCTTATATTGGTGGCGAGGAAGAAAAGATAGAATCTGAGACGACCAAGATACTCGGAAAGTTTGTCGGTGATCAGATTGAAACGTCGCCAATGAAAGTCAGCGCACAATGCCACCGCGTTAACGTTTCGGACGGCCACATGGCTGCGGTTCGGATCAGGTTAAAAAGGACTGCGTCGATTTCAGATCTACGTGAAGTGTTTAGCTCCTTCAGATCCTTGCCGCAGGAACTCAAATTAAATACTGCACCGGAGTGGCCAATCATTGTTCGTGATGAACAAGATCGACCTCAGCCGCGCGCAGATCGAGACGCAGGCGGAGGGATGAGCGTTTCGATAGGACGGATATTCCCTGACAATGTCTTCGACTATCGCTTTGTTGCCCTGAGTCACAACACAGTGCGAGGTGCTGCTGGCGCCGCGATTCTCAATGCTGAGTTATTGATTGCGAAAGACCTTTTGAAATCAAGGCCCTAATTTCTGGGAAGAAGACTTAACCACCAAGACTCGAAGACACAAAGACACAAACTGCAAATTAAGTCGCGTTTGTGTCTTAGTGTCTTGGAGCCTTAGTGGTTAGGTTCTTGGCTCCCTGAAATTTGTCATCTACTTTCACAATGAAAACACTTTTTCTCTGCACCCTAATCCTCGCGATTTCAAATAGTGCGTTTGCACATTCACCTCTGACGGCAGTCACAAAGTTCGACGACAAGCCAAAGCTCGATGAGCGGGTCAAAAACCTCGTTGGCGCCTTTAAAGGCAAAGTCAGTTTGTACGCGAAGAACCTCGACACAGGTGAGACTTACGCGCTCAATGCCGACGAGCGCGTTAAAACGGCGAGTACGATCAAGATCGCTGTCATGATCGAAGCGTTTGCCAGAGTGACTGAAGGCAAAGCGAAATGGACGGACGACCTTGTTCTGACGAAAGAGAAAAAAGTCTCTGGCTCCGGGATTCTTTCGGAATTGTCAGACAATCTTCATCTCACCCTGCGCGACGCGGTTAATTTGATGATGATTCTTAGCGACAACACGGCAACAAATCTTGTGCTGGATGTACTGACGACAGATGCTGTCAATACGCGAATGGAATCGTTGGGATTCAAGCAGATCAAGATCAATCGCAAGGTCATGGGCGGTGGCGATAGCATGGCCGGCAAAGATCCTGAGAATAAGAAGTATGGACTAGGGTTTGCGACTCCTCACGAAATGGTGCAAATCATGGAGAAGCTGGAACGCGGCGAAATCATCAGTGCGGCTGCCTCGAAAGAGATGCTTGATTTGATGAAACGCGAACAGGCGCGCTATGCAATCGGCCGTTCACTTTGGGAAGCGCCGATGGCGAGCAAGTATGGTGCTCTTGATCGTTTGCGAAGCGCAGTCGGAATCATTTACACGAAGAAGGGAAAGATCGCGATGGCAATTTCATGCGATGACATGCCTGACATCATGTGGTCGGTTGATAATCCCGCTTACGTGTTGATGTCTCAGTTGTCCGAAGTGCTGGTTAATGGGTTAGGGAAATGAGTTAGTGGTCAGTAGTTAGTGGTCAGTGGGCAGTAGTTAGTGGTTCGTTGTCATTGTCCACAGCTCATGCCTTTAGTAACCCGCTTGTCGTAAAAAGTGATCCTGGTCCTGGGACCGCACGCGTCCCCGCGTGCCCGTTACTCAACTCTTGCGATTTGATTCCAGCGCGTTGGTGAAACCAAGTCCGGACGAATTATGCAGTTTGCATTACGTTACACGTTCTAAACTGACATTTTTGTCACTGCTTGAAGCGCGAGTTGGATCTTTTCCAACTCGCGTTTTTGTTTTAAGGCTCAAATCAGGGAATACCACCGACCGCAGTCGGTGGATTGTTCATACCTAACCTACAGAAACGCTCGAATCGAATCAGGGAATACCACCGACCGCAGTCGGTGGATTGTTCATAACACCCTCAGAAACTGAAAACTGCAAAATCAGGAATTACGGAGTGCGCCGGTTGGAACTCGAAGCGGCTGGATGCAGGTTAGGTATGAACAATCCACCAACTGCGGTTGGTGGTATTCGCGTCTCATTCGGATGCGGTGGTGTAGGTTAGGTATGAACAATCCACCAACTGCGGTTGGTGGTATTCGCGTCTCGTTCGGATGCGGTGGTTAGGTCAGGTATGAACAATCCACCGACTGCGGTCGGTGGTATTCCAAACTCCCAAATATCAGCAGATTGTCCAAATTGTTGGACACTGTGTGTCCGAAATTCTATAGACTCTTTGCGAAATTCGGATATACTTTTGCCTCACGATCTGGTATCCGCCACAGTCTGTCTTAAAAAGCTTTGGATTTTCGGTGATCTACGCCGAAAAACTGTTGCGGAATAGTATCTGCAAGAAATCGAGTGAATAGACAAACTTTTGGTTTGTCATACCTCTGCCCAAGAATTTCAAAAATCGAATTTGGAACTGTTCAAGTCAGCTTTAAATACTGACGAGGTAGAGTGATCCAATTCTTATCGAGCAATCACAGGTTTAGCCTTTCTGATGCCGTGCAGGGAGGTCTGTCAGCCCTCCCCGCCCGCGCTTCGAATTTGCAAAACACGTTTCGGAGGACCCCAATGAAAAGAGATAGCTCTAAGACAAGCGGCATGATTTCGCTGTGCTGTGGCGTTCTTCTTTTTCTATTGTGCAGTGCCAATGTTTTTGCGCAGGGCACATCATCGGTGACCGGTACTGTTAGCGATCCGCAGGGCAATGTTGTTGCCGGAGCGACAGTAACGATGACCAATGCGGAGAAGAACTTCACTCGTACTCAGACAACTACGGAGGCCGGCACTTTTGCTTTTAGTCTGATCCCGCCCGGACAATACAAGATTGAAACTGAGGCCAAGGGATTCAAGAAAGCAGTGCTCGCAGACGTAAATGCTCTAGTTGCAAAAACAAGTGCCGTGACGATCCAACTTGAAATAGGAAACATCGATGAGGTCGTCACTGTGTCGTCAGGTTTAGGTGAGGTATTGGTTAACAAACAGGATGGAACGCTTGGCAATAACTTCGTTAACCAACAGATCACCCAGCTGCCGTTGGAAGCCCGTAGCCCGCTTGCGCTTGTTACGCTGCAGCCAGGCGTTACGCAGCAAGGATATGTGGCAGGTGCACGAAGCGACCAGTCAAATATCACGTTGGACGGCGTTGATATTAACGAGGCTCAGACTAACTCTATAGGTTCGCCGGTACTTCGTTTGAATGCCGAGGCGATAGAAGAATTCCGCGTAACTACAGTCAACGCAAACGCGGCTTCAGGTCGCTCTTCCGGGGCGCAAATCTCTGTGGTTTCCAAGAGCGGAAGCAACGACTTTCATGGTTCATTATTCTGGGCCAATCGCAACACCTCAACCACGGCAAATGATTTCTTTAATAACCGCGCTGGCGTGGGGCGGCCTAAACTTATTCGTAACACCTATGGTGGTTCGATAGGCGGCCCAATTATTAAGGACAGACTCTTCTTCTTTTACAGCTACGAAGGCCGCAAGGACATCAGCGAAACCGGCGTAACCAGACAAGTACCGCTGGCTAGCCTCGGGCGTGGCGAACTTCGATATGTAAATCCCTCGGGTGGAGTTACCACGCTAACCACCGCTCAGCTTAATACTATTTTTCCGGCTGCAGGTATCAATCCAATAGCAGTCGCTGCGCTGAGAGATGCCGCTACCAAGTATCCTGCTAACGACTTTACAACTGGAGACAGTTCACCAAGCAGGCTACTCAATGTGGCGGGATTTAGATTCAATGCTCCGACCCCGGTTAAATTGAATTCTCACCAGGGCCGTTTCGACCTCAATCTTACGAGCAAGCAGATCCTCTTCCTGCGAACCAACATTATTTACGACTTAACAGGAGGCGTTCCCCAGTTCCCGGATACACCGGCTCCCAATCTTTGGGAACACCCGTGGGGATTTGTTGTCGGCCACACTTGGTCGATTAGCCCGCGATTCACGAATAACTTCCGCGTAGCGGAGACCCGTGAAGCGTTTAGCCAGCAGGGTGATTCAGGAAATAACCAGATTAGTTTTCGCTTTGTGTTCTCGCCGCTTAGGTTCACGAGAACTCTAAATCGAAAAACGCCGGTCAAAAATATTACCGACGACTTCTCCTGGATTAGCGGTAATCACTCAATGCAGTTTGGCACCAACGCCCGATTAATCAGCAATGTCCGCTCGACGTTTGCCAATGCGTATGACAATGCGATCACCAATCCATCGTTCTACCTTGGTGGCGGCTCGAGCATCTCAAGCCTGGTGAATGCATTCTCACCGATTGGACCGGGTGGTGCGAGCGCCGTGCAGAATGCCACAACCGCTTTGATCGGTCGCTTGTCGCAGTACTCCGCATTATTCACTTTCAACAACGACGGCACAATCTTGCCATCGGGTTCACCCGCTGATCGCGATTTCCGCACGAATGAATATGATGTCTATGGCCAGGATACGTGGAAGGTAACACCGAACCTAACACTCACCTTCGGCCTGCGTTACGGAATCAGTGAGCCGATTTGGGAAGAGAATGGGTTTGAAACCACCACTAGCATTCCTCTGACCACCTACTTTGAACGTCGGCTGGCCGGTGCGCAAATAGGCGTACCCTACAACGAGAAAATCTCAATCCTAAAGTCCGGAAAGAAGAATAACGCTCCGCCGATGTACTCGAAGGATAAAAACAATTTCCAACCGCGATTTGCGTTTGCTTACTCGCCAAAGGGCAGCGGAAAGTTTTTCGGTACACTCTTTGGGGAAAATAGTGAATCGGTCATCCGCGGTGCATTTGGCCTAACCAATGACTACTATGGTCAACAGTTAGCAGTGACTTTCGATCTCAACAACGCACTTGGTTTTTCATCCAGTAGAAACATCAATGCGAACACTTACAGTATTACCGGTGCATCCCGACCACTCGCGCCGCGATTTACCGGTTACGGTATGGACATTCGGACTCTGCCTAATATTACAGTTCCCGGGAATCTAACATTCCCACAAACAGCAGGGTTCAGTTCAGCTCGACCAATTCAGAGTTCGCTCGATAATGCGATAATCGCTCCGACCCACTTCAACTGGAACTTCACGTACGAGCGTGAATTGCCTAAGGGGATGGTCTTGCAGGCTTCGTACATTGGGCGTTCAGCTCGGAACCTAATCGCTTCCCGAGATGTGATGGCCTTGAACAACCTGGTCGATCCGAAGTCGGGAACGGATTGGTATACGGCCGCTGGAATGCTCGAAGATTTTAGACGACGAGGTGTGCCAGTCTCGCAGATACCTCAGATACCATACTTTGCGAATCTGTTTCCTGCCGATCTAGCCTCTCGGATGAACGATAACTATTGGGGTAACGAGAACGTTGATCGCAACTTGAATCAGACCCAGGCAGTTTATGCCACTGCTCATAGTTCTACTTGCGCGGCCTTGGGCCAGTGTTACGAGAACGATTGGACAGATATTCAGGATGTGATCGAATGGGCGATGAACGAAAATGGCTCTGGACCAAATAACCTGTTCTTCCAACCACAGTACGGCGCACTCTCGTCGTTCAGCAGTATTGCGCGATCGAATTACAACGCTCTCACATTAACTCTGAGGGAGCGTCTCGGTACTGCGTTTACGGCGGACGTTAACTACACGCTTTCGCATTCACTCGACGATGCTTCTGGCCTCTCCAATGCCACCGCATTTGGCGGTGCATTCATTCTGAATCCGATTCTCCAGGATTCCAGCTATGCCAATTCAGATTTCGACATTCGGCATATCATTAACGTCAACTCCATCTGGCAGTTACCAATTGGCAGAGGTCACAAGTTTGCAAGTGGCGCCAATAAGGTTGTTGATGGAGTAATTGGCGGATGGCAGTTGTCGAGTATCTTCCGTTGGAATTCCGGTTTACCGACCGGCTTCTATGGAGACAGCGGCGTCTTTGACGATGCCCGTTGGGCCACTAACTGGAACGTACAGAGTAACGTAACCAGGATCAAGCCAGTCGAAACCTGCCCAACACGCGGTGGCACGGAGCCTCCGAAACTATTTGGCTGCAATACAGTTGAAGCCTATCGGAGTTTCAGGAACGCAAAACCGGGTGAAACCGGCGATCGGAATGTGTTTAGAGTTCCAGGATATGTGACTCTTGATCTGGGCCTCGGCAAAAGCTTTGCAATGCCCTGGAGTGAAGGTCACAAGTTGCAGATTCGCGTTGAAGCCTTCAACGTCACCAATACTCAACGAATGGGACAATACGATACCAGTCGTCAGGGTTTTGGTGTCGTCGTGAATCCAGAAACTGCGACTCCGCCAAGTGTTTGGTCAAACTTTACGGCAATTCAGGGATCACCCCGCGTGATGAAATTTGGATTCAGATATGAATTCTAAAGTGCTCTAGCTGGAGCTTACCTGAGTGTTACTTGCGGGCTGGAGTCTAATGGCTTCAGCCCGCTTTCTCTTAAGATGTAACTTCCTATAAATTACGTTCCATGAAAGCCAGGTTTCTTTCCGGCATCTTCATTCTTTTACTTGTGCCCGGGTGGAGTTACGCCCAGGCTGGTGGTCATACGCTCTGGGGAGACTTACTAGTTGATGAAAGCAAGCTGACTACCACTAAAGCTGCAAGTTTTACAGTTTTGCTCTATGCAGAGGGTGGTAATCTTCAGATGCGCCAAACCGTGTTGAGCAACGGCCGCTATCGCTTTCTTGACCTGCGAAATGGAAGATACGAAGTTGCTATTGAATACGAGAACGTCGAAATAGCGCGTATAACTGTTTCTGTTCAAGCTCCGTTTAGGACAGATTTTCGAAGGGATATCGAGCTGCAATGGACTGGGGGCCCAACGATCAACCGGGTCGGTGTTATTTCGGCTGACGATTACCTTGCGCGTCCCAGCGCAAACAAGGAACTCTTTAAAAAAGCGATCGAGGCAAGCGGAAAGAAAAGTTACGAGAAAGCTGTTGGCTATCTTAGACAGATTGTTACTGCTGATGCTGCTGACTATTCGGCCTGGCAAGAGTTGGGCACGGTGCTATTCATCCTGAAGAACTTTACTGAGTCGGAGAATGCTTATTCGAAAGCGTTGCAAGCAAAACCTGATTATGAAACAGCTTTGATCAATTTAGGTCGCCTACGGATTGCCGCTAAGAATTATACTGGGGCGATTGAGGTCCTTGATCGAGCTGTCAAAATTGACTCAAAATCTGCGCTGGCCAACTATTTTCTCGGCGAAGCTTATCTCCAGTCCCGTTTGGGTTCTAAAGCCGTGCCCTATTTGAATGAAGCTATTCGTTTGGATCCGAGGGCGATGGCTGAAGCTCATTTACGACTGGCGGCACTCTACAATGCCAAGGGAATGAAGGAGAAGGTTGTCGCGGAATATGAAGCCTTTTTAAAACAGCGCCCAGACTATCCGGATCGTAAGAAACTGGAAGCGTTTATCGCAGCGACCAAGACTCAATAGCATTACTCTCAGTTGGCGGGTTTCCGCCTGACTTTCCTAGCTGTCAGCATAGATAACTAGTCACTAGTTTATGGGAACAAAACTTATGCAAATACGAACGTTAATTCTGGCTTGTACACTTATCCTGCTCTCCGCTTTAACTGTGGCCTCTCAGGGGCGCCGAGGAGAGGGAAGCGCTACCTCGAGGCACACCGTCTACGGTGATGTGAAGATTGAACAAGGGCCAGATGACAAGCCCATCACGTTGGATTTCGTCCTATTCAACGAGTACGGCAATCAGATGCAAAACCAAAGAGTGCAGAGTAATGGCCGCTATAGATTCGTCGACGTCTCAGAGGGTCGTTACTATATAAGCGTGCAATATGAAGGAGCTGAAGTTGAGCGATTCATTGTCGATTTTAGTACGCCGCTGAAGCCAGATTTCCAGAGGGACGTTACGCTTGAGGCTAGAGGATTGACGGCTGCAAAGAAAGCTGCCGTGATTTCGGCGGCTGATAAATACGATCGTCAATCAAAGAACTCTTCACTCTTCTCTAAAGCCCAGGAAGCTCTAAAGAACAAGAAGTACGATGAGGCGTCGGGATTTCTCCATCAAATCGTGGAAGCCGACTCGGCGGATTTCCCTGCCTGGTTCGAACTTGGGAACGTTTACTTTAGTCAGAAAAATTATCCGGAAGCTGATAAGGCTTACACGCAGGCAATAGCCAAGCATCCGAACTATGTGACGGCGATGATCAGTCTGGGTAGATTGAGGATTGCCTCGAAAAACCTCGACGGAGCAATTGAAGTCCTCAATCAAGCAGTAAAGGCTCAGCCGGATTCTGCCCAGGCAAACTATTTTCTCGGCGAGGCCTATTTGCAAAACAAAAAAGGCTCACTCGGAGTAGGTTATCTGAACGAAGCCATAAAGCTCGATCCTGTGGGGATGGCCGAAGCTCATCTCCGACTAGCCGCGCTTTATAATGCTGTCGGCATGAAAGATAAGGCCGCTCTTGAGTATGAAGCATTCCTGAAAAAGGTTCCTAACTATCCGGAAAAGAAAAAGCTCGAAGAGTACGTGACGGCAAACAAGAAACCGTAAGCCCGAAGCGGGATCTCAGATCGCATAGCCTGGATCTCACAGCAACCCGAAGTCTTAATCGGCTAGCTGTTAAATTTCAGATTTGCGATCTGAATTCCCGCTGGGTCTGTCTAGCCACTCCTGATCAACTCTAATATCCATGAAACGACTCCTCCTTTTACTAACTCTTCTGACATTATTCGCCGGCTCTACTTTGCTGAAGTCGAATTCAGTTTCCAGGGCACAACAGGCTACTAACGTTTTCGCGATTACAGGCGCCTCCTTAATCGACGGCTCCGGTCGTCCATTAGTTAAGAATTCTGTTGTCGTTGTAACTGGTGATTCGATAACGGCTGTCGGACGCGCCGGACGAGTAAAAATCCCGGCTGGTGCGCGGGTGATTGATGCTAAGGGGTTGACGCTCGCCCCTGGGTTTATTGATACACACAATCACTCCGACAGAGGTTTGCGAGACGATCCATCGGCGGCTTCTCAGGTATCACAGGGAATCACGACAATTTCGATTGGTCAAGATGGTGGCTCGCCGTTTCCGGTGGGCGACTATCTTGCCAAACTTGAAAGTGATCCGGTTGCGCTAAACGTGCTTACGTTTGTCGGCCATGCGACGCTCCGCTCAAAAGTTATGGGTGAGAACACAAACCGTCACGCCACCAGCGATGAAATTGAAAAGATGAAGTCGATGGTTGATCAGGCAATGCGTGATGGGGCTTTTGGCTTATCTAGTGGGCTCGAATACGAGGTTGGCAAGCCAGCAACAACCGAAGAGGTTATCGCTCTTGCCAGTGTGGCCGGGCGATACAAAGGGATCTACATAAGTCACATGCGCGACGAGGCCGACAAGTCTTTCGAGTCGTTTGCCGAACTGATTCGCATCGCCAAAGAAGGGAAGCTGCCTGCCCAGGTATCTCATATCAAATTAGGCACAGTCGGTGTTTGGGGCAGATCTCGGGAAGCAGTTGCACTTATTGAAAAGGCACGCCGAAGTGGATTGGATATTACAGCTGATTGTTATCCGTATGATGCCTGGAGTTCCACGATTCGGGTTCTGATACCAAGCGGTAAGCACGACGACCCGACGGATGTGGCGAGAGGAATTGCAGATGTTGGTGGTGCCGCTAACATCACCATAACGAGCTGCCGGGCGCATCCGGATTATGAGTTCAAAACTCTGCAACAGATCGCCGACGCAGAAAAGCTGACACCAGTCGAAGCGTACATGAAAATTGTGCGAGATGGTGGAGCTGGGGTTGTGTGTCACTCAATGAAAGATTCCGATATCAAGACGTTCTACACACAGCCATGGGTCATGGTTAGCAGCGATGGCGGAATTGGCTCGCGGCATCCTCGCGGGGCCGGAACGTACCCACGTGTACTGGGTCTTTTTGTCCGGCAGGAGCACTGGTTTTCACTTGAGGAAGCAATCAGGAAAATGACTTCACTTCCGGCATGGCGACTGGGTTTGCCTGATCGCGGATCAATTAAACCAGGATTTAAAGCGGACCTGGTCTTGTTTGATCCGGCTTCAGTTATCGATCGCTCGACATTTCAACAACCGGAATTAATTTCAACGGGGATTAGCCGGGTGTTTGTAAATGGTCAGGAAGTTTGGAGTGACAGCAAGGCTACGGGAAACCGTCCAGGAAGGCCATTGCGCCACACGCAGACCGCTAATTAGATTGTTAATTCACCTTCACACAAAGCGTCTGACAAATCCCCCACACGGAAGTGTGGGGATTGTTCAAGTTCTTTCTACACAACAGCGCCCTCCTTTTTCTGGCGCGCCCCGCGTGAAATGGCATTGCCTCCTGGAAGTATTGCACTCATTCCCTCTTGAAATGTGAATAGCAATGAATAGTGTGGACTTGAACGATCCCCACACTGCCGTGTGGGGGATTCGAGATTCAACTGTTAGCTTGGTTCTTCTAGAAAGGACTTGAACGATCCCCACACTGCCGTGTGGGGGATTTCAGGTCATATAAGAAGTTTAGCGTCGCAGCACATAACGACCGAAGCGCTGTTGTTGGTCCTCGATTAAGTGGAGGTCTTCTACGACGAAACCATCGGCAAACGCATGGGTGAAGGCTTTTCGTGTAGCATTTCGCCAACCTTTTCCGATCTCTGGTTCGGACTTAACGAGTTCGTTGATGTTGGCTGGGATATCGATACACACGACTGAATCAACTTTCAGTCTCTCTTCGACCGGTTCTTGCTTCTCGTTAATCGTAACGAGGCTTGGTAAACCGTTCATTTCGGAGTTGACTTGCTTATTACCGGCAATTCTTTCCTTTACGTTCTCACTATTGAGATTCCATGTTACCCAGAGCCGATCGGTGCCAGTACTGTGCAAGGGGCTTGTTGTTTCTCCGTAAAAGTTGATGTAGTACCGATCCGAAATTCCTCCAAGCTTTCCGAAGTTTAGTCTTGCGTTCAGTGACTGAAGTGGATCAAACGTCCAGGTGATTTTATCGATACCCTTCTGCAGCGCCTGCACACGTTGGGCCAGTTTCAGTTGATAACCAATGCCGTGCGATCGGTAAGTAGATTTCACGGCAACCATGTCGGAATGAAGGAACGGGCGCCCCTCCTCGAAACCGGGAAACGCGAAAGCGAACCCGATCATTTGTTCGTCATCAAACGCGCCAAGTAGCAGGCCACCAACTTTCTTTACTGGAATCATCTCTAAAGCCGGCAATATTTCACGATCTTCTACGCCCCAGATTTCCTTCTGGAGTTCTTCAACGATCAACATTTCTGAGAGCGTATCGATGTCGCGTATGAGCATTGGTGGGGCAAAAGAGTCGACGATTAGACGAGCAGACCGTTGATGAGTTCTTTTAGCCAGTTCATTTCTATTGGTTTGGTGAGATAGGCGTCAAAACCGGAATCCTTCGCACCCGAGCGAAAGTCAGTCTCCTGGTGAGCGGTCACTGCGATTATCAAGACGTCTTTCATGCGCTGGTTTTGCCGGATCTGTTTGGCTGCTGTAAAACCATCCATCACAGGAAGGCTAAGATCCATAAGTATGACATCCGGAGATTCCAGCGCTGCCATGTCGACGGCTTTTTCACCGTCTTCTGCTTCAAACACAATGAATCCGTGTTTCTCAAGTTCGAGACGCATGAACAGTCTAGTGTCCTCTACGTCTTCAACTAACAGGACCTTGAGGTCTCTTGAGTACCGATCGGCCATAACAAAATACTCAAAAGCGCACTTCAGTAACTACGGGCGGCTACTTTGATTTTCCGGCTTTTGGGGGAAATGGTGACATTGACTCTAGTGGGGCTGTCCTTTTTGTGTCAAGCAGTTAAATCCACCGATGAACACGGATTTCACTGATCCGAAGGTTTGTTAGCAAGGCAAATTCCCCACACTGCCGTGTGGGGGATTTTGATTTAGTAAGCACCAGGATCGGTTAAGCAAATTCTCCGAAACAAATCCGCAATTTGCTTCGTTACAAGCCTTGATAAAGCTTTATTTATACCTGGTTGAGGTCAATAACCCATGAAACGACTACTGATCCTTGTTGCGCTGGTGCTTATTGCCGGTATCGCCGGTATCGTGAGATCACACTCGAAGAGTGGCGATTTTGACCGCCTCGTTTCTCATAATGCCGCCGAACAGGCCCGCGAAGAGATTCGCCAGAACTATCAATTAGCCCCAGGTGCTTCTGTGGATGTTTCGAGTATTAACGGCTCGGTGAAAGTCGAAACATCCGATTCGAATACCGCCGAAGTTTACGTTGAACGCCTTGCCTCAAGTCAGGAAGCGCTAACACGCCGCAAAGTTACAATCGAAGCCGATAGCAATAGTTTGCGAATTCGTGGTGAGAAGGGAGACGTCGGTTTCATTGAGCGGTTCTTTGGAACCAGTCCCTCCGAACGAGTCACCTTGAAGTTACCTCGACAAATTGCACTGCACACAAAGGGCGTAAACGGTTCTGTGTCCGTGGGCGAGATTGATGGATCCGTAGATGTCCGTGCCGTGAACGGACGAGTTCAGATTGCCGGCGCTAACGCTGCGGAATTCAAAGGTGTCAATGGCAACATTTCTATTGGTTTGAAAAAGCTGAACAATGAGGGCCTAACCCTGGGCGGGATTAATGGCAACGTCGAATTGCAACTCGCGCAGGACCTGAATGCAGATTTCGATGCTCACGGTATCAACGGCAGCGTGGCAAGCGATTTGTCGAACGTGATGATCGATAAGAGCAAACGCGGCAACTACTCAGGCAAAATCGGTAGTGGTGGTTCATTGATCAGCGTTAAGGGAATCAATGGAAATATCCGACTGACGCGAGGTGCGTGGGCCAGCGCTACCGCTGCTGAAACTTCCACGAGCAAATAGAATTCAGAATAGGAATAGGACAAATAAGACCTATAGGACCTATTTATTGGTCCTATAGGTCTTATTGGTCCCATTCCTATTCGCTTTTAAATGATCAAGAAGTTTCTTAATATCCCCCAATGTCATTCCCGCAAACCAATCGCACAAATCTAAAGCGCTTACCTAAGCGTGGTCACTTCGATCGCGATACTGTCTACGGCATTCTGGATGAAGGGTTTATCTGTCACATCGGATTTATTGTTGATGGACAGCCATTCGTAATACCGACAGGCTACGCTCGCGTCGACGACAAACTCTTCATCCACGGTTCACAGGCGAGTCGGATGTTGCGAACGCTCTCAAATGGTGTTGATGCATGCGTGACGGTAACGCTGGTTGACGGTTTGGTGTTGGCCCGTTCTGCATTTCATCACTCGATCAACTATCGATCTGTAGTCGTATTTGGGCGAGCTACATTGGTGACTGATAAAGATGAGAAGAATGCCGCACTCTTTGCTTTTTCTGAGCAAGTTGTTAAAGGAAGGTGGAACGACGTACGCGAACCAACTGAGGCAGAACTAAAGCAGACATCTGTGCTTTGTTTGCCGTTATTGGAAGCTTCGGCAAAGGTTCGTACTGGTCCGCCGATCGATGATGATGAAGACTATGAATTGCCGATCTGGGCTGGTGTTATTCCTTTGAAATTGGTTGCGGGAGAGCCGATCAACGATCCGCGGTTGCCGTCGGAGATTGCGACCCCTGAATACGCAAGTCGATATTCTAGGTCTTAGGTCTTAGGTCTTTGGTCTTTGGTCTTTGGTCTTGGTAGGTGTAACACTCAATTGGCTTAAGACAAGACCCAAGACCAAAGATCAAAGACCAAAGACCCAAGACCCAAGACCCAAGTCCTAAGACCCAAGACCTTTTACCGGTGCCGCCAGGTACCAAACGTTATCAAACGGATCTTTAACCCAGGCGCTCCGGTCACCGTAATCCTGATTCGTGGGCGCCAACATTGACGTTCCACCTGCCTTAAGCGCTTGCTCGTACATTGCATCAACATCGTCAACGTAAAGATAGATTGCTGTTGGCAGTGGTTGACTCGGGAAGCGTGCCTCACCTAACTCGATTACTGACGTTCCAATTTGTACTTTGGCGTGCAGGATCATGTCGTTTTCTGCATGACGCCCCAATTCCTTCGCCCCAAATGCGTTTGTAACAAAATCGATGAATCGCTGAGCACCGATCGGATGGAAGTAAACTGTTACAGTGTGCAGATCCTTCGCAATTGATTGCAGGGGGACGAACGGTGTCGCGATGTACCAGCGATTACCATGAATATCCTCAACACCACCGGAACGCTCACCGTAGGGCTGATCGGCAACCGGCATTAACGACTTCCCGCCGGCGTTAATCGCTCTTTCATAAGCTGCGTCAACATCAGGGACATAAAGGTGAATTGCAGTTGGCATTGGCGGGATGTGTTCTGCGCCGCCAATCATCACAACTGAATCTCCAATCGAGACCTCAGCGTGCATACCGCCTGCCGAACCTGTGGTGCGGAAATGTTCAACCGCACCGAACGACTTAGTTACGAATTCAATCAACTCACCGGGCTTTTGAACGGTGAAGTACGGTGTAACGGTGCGCATGTTTTCGCGCCATGAAGCCTTACCAGAACTTTTCTTTTCGGCCTCGTCTTCTGCCCATTTTGTCACCGCCTCTTGCATCTCTTCGACCGAGACGTTCTTTATATGTGTTGACACCATCCAGGTATAGCCAAAAGGATCGGCCAGCTGACCTGCCCGGTCACCGTAAAACTCATCCTTAATCGGTCGGGTCAGTTTGGCGCCGGCCGCGATTGCCTTTTCAGCAAAGGCATCAACGTCTGGAACATCAAGATGAATCTTGATTGACGATCCGCCGAGCGTCTCCGGACTCACGGATCCATAGTCAGGATATTCATCTGAGATCGAAACTACAGTTTTGCCAATCTGAATCTCAGCATGACCGATCTTGCCGTCGGGCTCGGCGAGCCGATAGAGCTCCTTCGCTCCGAATGCATCCCGGTAGAAATCAATCGCGGC
>JBKPQV010000002.1:0-7451 GCA_046734235.1 Acidobacteriota bacterium | reverse complement strand
TCTTGTCTGCGGTAATGACCTCGTTTGCAACAGTACGGAACAGGAGCGCAGGGAGTGTAGAGAACTTAACCACCAAGACACGAAGACACAAAAACACGAAGTGTTCAAATAAATTCGAGATTTATGTCTTCGTGCCTTGGTGGTTAAGTTCTCTACACTCCCTGCGCTCCTGTTCCGTAAATTAGGCCACTTCCCAATCGGTGTAATCTGTGTATGCTTAGCAACACTCTGGCGCACCCTGTGGAATGAGGCTAGAATCATGCCCGTCTCAGCTCACTTCTATCACCCCCTTGTTCAAAATCATGAACCTTGAAGCGGGTAGCCGACATGGTCCATACGAAATCGTCAGTCCCATAGGCGCCGGCGGGATGGGCGAGGTGTATCGTGCGAGGGACACACGGCTTGGTCGTGAGGTCGCGCTGAAAGTTCTTCCGGCTTCTTTCGCGGATGACAAAACCAGCTTGAGTCGATTCCGCCAGGAGGCATGTGCCGCTGGCGCTCTTAACCACCCGAATATCCTGGCTATCTACGATGTCGGAACCGACGACACTGCACCATATGTAGTTTCAGAATTATTGGAAGGTGAAACACTTCGTCAGCGGATGGGTGGCGCAGCATTGCCACAACGTAAAGCAATCGATTACAGCCAACAACTTGCACATGGTCTAGCTGCCGCACATGAAAAGGGCATCGTTCATCGAGACCTCAAACCGGAAAACCTGTTCATTACCAAAGACGGCCGCCTAAAGATTCTGGACTTCGGACTTGCCAAGCTCACGCAGACCGACAACGGCCAAATAGAAACAAACGTTCCCACACGTCGAATCGATACCGATCCAGGCACGGTAATGGGAACAGCTGGCTACATGTCTCCAGAGCAAGTGCGAGGGCATGTAGTTGACCATCGCTCGGACATCTTCGCCTTTGGCGCAATCCTTTACGAGATGCTTTCCGGTAAGCGTGCGTTTCATGGCGGCTCTGCAGCTGAAACGATGAGCGCGATCTTGAAAGAAGACCCACCGGAACTCTCGGCGACAAACAGAACTGTTTCACCAGCACTCGAGCGCATCTTGCATCATTGTTTGGAAAAGAATCCCGAAGAGCGCTTCCAATCAGCCCGTGATTTAGCTTTTGACCTGCAGTCTCTATCAGGCACCTCGAGTCAAGTGTTGCCATCACCGCGCGCAACACGCTTTTGGCACCGACACTGGGAGCGAGTGGCTTGGCTCATACTGACAGGTATCTTGTTCTTAGCGGGGTTGGCTGCAATCATTCTTTATTCCCGGCGCGGATCACCGCCTGAAGTGCACTCCATGCAATTTCTTGTCTTTCCACCAGACCAGTCGAACATCATTGGCACTGCATTGATTTCTCCTGATGGCCAACGAATCGTCATGCGTATTGCAGACTCGACAGGAAAAGTCGCTCTGTGGATACGACCGCTGAATGCGCTGGCAGCGCAGATGCTTCCTGGTACCGAGGGCGCCGGGTCTTCATTCTGGTCTGCTGATAGTCGTTCGATCGGATTCTTCGGTGGAGGAAAGCTGAAAAGAATTGATATCGGAGGTGGCACCCCTCAGACCATCTGTGACTCAACTGAGGGACGCGGTGGCACATGGAATCGAGACGGGATAATTATCTTTTCGGCAATCGGTGCAGACGGACTGTTTCGTGTTTCGGCCGCCGGCGGAGTACCAACTCTGATAACAAAACTCGATCAGTCGCGCCAGGAAACCTGGCATCGTTTGCCCTACTTTCTGCCGGATGGCAAACACTACCTGTATGCCGCAAATTCCGCTCGTCCAGAGAATTCAGGAGTCTACATCGGCGCTCTGGATTCAAATGAAACGAAGAGGTTATTTGGCTCAAGCACAAACGCAGTGTATGCGCCACCGGGTTACCTGCTTTTCGTGCGCGAAACTACTTTAATGGCGCAGCGATTCGATGCCACCACTCTGCAACTCTCGGGTGAACCGCAACCTCTGCTCGAACAGGTACAGGTTAATCCGATAGGGTCCAGCAGTTATTCAGTTTCCGACGATGGCGTTCTTGTATGCCTTAACGCGGGCGCACGAAGCCAGCTTACCTGGTTTGATCGTAACGGCAAATTATTGAGTTTGGTGGGGGCGATAGGCTCACACAGCAATATGTCCCTCTCCCCTGACGAAAAGCGCGTTGCGGTGGCAACCTGGGATCCGCAAACCGGTACTCGCGACATTTGGATCATCGATACGGCGCGGACAACCTCGACGCGCTTTACCTTCAACGGAGCAGAAGATTTTCTTCCGCTTTGGTCTGCTGATGGTGCGAATATACTTTTTGTCTCTGACCGAAGCGGCCTTGGTAATTTCTTTGAGAAGCCTACGAGTGGGGCTTCCAATGAGGAAGAGATTCTCAAGACTGATGAAAGGAAATGGCTCAGTGATTGGTCCAAAGATGGGCAGTATGTAGCATTTACAAGTTTCAATCCCCAGACAAAGTTGGATTTATGGGTGGTGCCCATGTTCGGAGATAGAAAACCGATTTCCTTTTTGCAAACGTCTTTCAATGAAGATGGTCCAAAGTTTTCGCCCGATGGTCATTTCATAGCTTATTATTCTGACGAAGCCGGACCTTATGAAATTTATGTGCAGCCCTTCCCTGCGACGGGTGCTAAATGGCAGATCTCATCAGGCGGTGGGATGCAGCCGCGTTGGAGACGCGACGGTAAAGAATTGTTCTTCATGGCTCCCAACCGAAAGCTGATGGCTGTGGATATGAATTTGAGTAAGGGCACGTTGGAGGCAGGTTTACCTAAAGTGCTTTTTATGACCACTAGTCTCGGATATGTTGGACCAAGAAACCTCTACGAATGTTCGGGCGACGGCCAGCGCTTTCTGATCAACTCAATTAGACCCGACGATGTTTCAATTCCCGTGACTGTTGTAGTTAATTGGGCGGCCGACTTGAAACGATGATCCTCGGCTTGCCGTGTCCGATATGCTTCAGAGCCTCTCGCAAAAGTCTTTGCCGCGGAGCGGCCTAAGCATAAAGCCCAGGGTGGAGCGCAGCGGAACCCTGGGTAGGAGTGGCTATTATTAGCGTCCTGAAAGGACGCGAGCCGACGCCGGTTTCCAAATCCGACCCGCGGTATTTATCAATTAGAAGGGTCTAACCGCTGCAACTGAGCGTGCATTAATTTGCTCGCGTCCTTTCAGGACGCATACACGACTGCGCCTTCTACCCAGGGTTCCGCTTCGCTTCACCCTGGGCTCTATGCTTAGGCCGCTCCGCGCAAAGACTTTTGCAAGAGCTTCTTTAGCTTGTCGTATCTCGAATCGCACGTTACTTCAACCACCTGTAGAAATCCGGCTCTCTAACAGAACACCAGTTTTAATTATCTTTCAGGGGCTCTGCAGCCGAATCGATCATAGCGGTCTTTCCCTTGGGGATCTCTAACAGCTCCGTTGTATGTTCCGTCACACTGAGCAGCGGCTGGTCTGCTGGTTGAATTAGAGCCGAAGTGGCTGGGTGCTTCTTAAGATGCTTTTGTTTCTCTGTCTCTGAGTTTCGCGTCTTGAGTGATGCTAATCCAAGACAAACAAAACCAATGATGAGCCCGGTCATAAAAGTTAAAAGGCGGGCGCCAGCCACGACTGGCATATTCCCAGCTACCATCAAAACGACGATACCGACCAACAGTGCAATCAGTCCCAAAGTGACCGTGCTTAGAACTGCAATGCTGCCGACAACTTTTAGCTTTTGCTCGTTGAACAGACGACTATCGCGAGATTCCAAACTTTGAGGATCGGCGTCTTGAAGTAGCGCTGAAACTTCGGCCAGCTCAAAGCCGCAAGAACGACAAAAGCGTTGCTCAATTGTTCCGTCTTGTCCGCAGCGTGGGCAAAACATTTGGTAACCTCATCTCGGCCTTTACACTCTCGAAGTATTTTACGATTAAAAGGTCGCAAGGTTTACATTTTGCCTCAAAAGTCTGAGATCTCACCTAAGTCAAGGAATGTGTGAATTCGGATCATCGATCTTTGTTCATGTTAGTTTGCGTGACTTAGCCAAGTTTGGTCCTGAAGGGACCTGAGTTAGTAGCCGGGGGCGAGCGGCTTTGCGCGAAGCCCCCGGGCAAAGGCAATGATCGGTTGGACCCTGAAAGGGTCGAACAAACATGGGTTTGACCCTTTCAGGGTTTTATCAAAAACGGGCTATTTCCGTGGGCTGCGTAATTGGCGGAATCCGTGAGTATTCCTACGGTGACTTTTCCTGAACTCGATGCCCATTCTTCTCAACCTTCTTGAGTGCGCCATTAATGTAATCAGGCTCAAACCAACCTGGCACACTTTCTAGCGCTATCGAGTATCGTTTGTCGTTCTCTTTGAAGTCCCAGACGAAAAACGAAAAGATGTAGTTAAGGTGATCGAACAAGTGGTGCACGATCTCTGCGTCTGAAATAGTCTTGAGTTTTGGGCTCAGCTTGATTTGTTTACCGAATGGCCAGGCATCTGGGTTCTCATCAGTGTCTTCCGATGTATCCTGCCAGGTTTGCACTTGGAGCACACTTGGATAAAAGAAGTTTTCGTGATCATCTGGCACATACTCAAAGATCGCATCTGTCAACTGTTTCCACGGTCCACCACGCGGTTTTACTTCCGTGCCAAGGAGAATCTCTTTATCGCCATCCAGATAACGAATGTATGAGACACCTCCATGGACGTTAATGTCGTCACCATCCATATCGATAAACCGGCTGCGCGCGAGATACTTTTCGCCAGCTAGGAATTTCTTGAGTGCGTCGAGTCGGGTTGGTTCGAGCTGACTTACGTAGAAGGCGCTTGTGCCTTTTCCGTCTGAGTCGTAGTGAATGACTTTTCCGTCCTGATAGATTTTCACAAACGGCGGCCGCAGCATCGCCTTCCTACTCATGTTTCCGTACGCGCCTTGTGAGAATTCGATGAGATTGTTATCACGCAATCCTGCGTAAACTGGGTACAGCGCTCCCATACCGAGTACAAAAAAGAGACAAAGCGTTGTGACAAAGGGTTTGGCTGTCTTCATGTGAGCATCATAATGGACTCGATTGTTTTGGGTGAAGAATTAGTTAGGTTCAAGGCTGTCGAGTCCATGAAAGCGTAGATTGATCTCTATCAGAGGATTGTTGATTCGACGCTGTATAACATTCCATGTCTGGTTCTCGATGATCGTGAGCCACGGCTATCACCACTATTGTTCCCTCTTCAATTCCGTAGATGAGCGAATATGGGAAGCGGTGAAGTAAATATCTTCGAATGTACGGTTCGATCTCATGGGCGAGAAGTGGGTACGCCCTTTATTACTTGCAAAGCTCGATGCAATTCGTTCAGGAAGTTGAGACTTTGATCTTCCGTTTGTTCCTGATACCAGGAAACTGCGTTGTCGACTTCAGTCTCCGCTATAGTGAGGAAGCGGATGTTCATTATCGTTTGTGTTTGGCTATCACCTCTTCATAAGAGACTGTAGGAATCTTGCCAACTTTGTAGGCTGCCCATCGCTTTCGTGCTTCATCAGCCCAGATGCTATCAATCTTCGAATCGCGAGCATTCAAATCTGTGAGGATTGCATCGACAAGGAGTAACTTCTCCTCATCAGACAACTCTTTGATCCTGGAAACTAGTTCGTCTGTACCGATTGCCATTTCATTTACCTCGTCCCTTACAGAATAAACTCTGCTCTAAAGCGACCGCAAGCCAGGTATTGCAATGCTTTCGAAGCCTTTTCGTGTTATTTCGTGTGAATTCGTGGATCATCCAAGCACAGAAAATAAGATCCACGAAACAACACGAACCATTACCGCCATTTCTGCATTACCGCATCAACTCGATCCAGCACCCTCGCACGCGCCTGATTCCTAAACCAACCTTTGGCGAGCAACAAATCGTAATCTGTCTCGCGGTGTCGGACATGCGCTGCAACTGCCAGGTAGCAGGATCCGCGATCTAAGAGCCTGCGACGTCACTCTGGTCTATGGTGCAAATTCACCAGACACAACGCACCTAAAACCCTAGATCAAATCACTTCTCTTCGACTACCATTCGGGCGTTCTTGCTAGTTGTAACCTGGAAGGCTCTTCAATACGAAACCGATCCTGAGGAGACACATCTTGGCAAAAGTAGCTTGTTCTATTGCTTTGCTTACTTGTGCGTTGTTCTTCAACGCTCCAAGCGATTTGGGCCAATCATCATCTGTCACAAACGTTAAGCCTGAATTGCAATTGCTTGAGCCGGCCAAACCCGTCGAACGCGAGCTGAAAAGTGGGGAGACTCACCTTTATCAAATCGTACTCAACGTGGGCCAGTTCCTGGACGCGGCAGTCAATCAGCGTGGTGTTGACGTAGTGGTGCGGATCTTCGCTCCCGACGGCAGCAAGCTTGCCGAGATTGATTCGCCGAATGGCAACCACGGTGATGAGCCTGTTGTAGTCGAAGCTAAAGCAAGTGGCGCTTATCGAATCGAGGTAAGTCAGCTTGAGCAAGATTCTCCACAGGGCAAATATGAGATCAGAATCAACGAACTACTTTCCGCTGAAGCGCATGTCAAACGGCTTGCGGAGATGAAAGCAAAACAACAGGCGGTGATAACCCGTCTTAAAGAAAACGCGATTCCGGTGAAAACGGTGGAAGCTGGAAACGGCTTTCAGGATCTACAACCACTTAAGCAAGTTTTCAAAAACGTGCGGTATGTCGGTCTGGGCGAAGAGACTCATGGCACGCGCGAGTTCTTTCAGTTCAAACATCGAATGCTTGAATTTCTCGTGAAGGAAATGGGCTTTCGTGTGTTTGCAATTGAAGCTAGTTATTCAGCATGCGAAAACATCAACGACTACATCATGGGTAAGACCGACGATGGTACAAAGGCGCTCGATAGTCAGGGCTTTTGGACCTGGAACACTGAAGAAGTACGGGCGATGATCGATTGGCTGCGAACTTACAACGCAAGTGTAACGGCTGAAAGACGGGTCAAATTCATTGGTTTCGACATTCAAAAAAACGAACCCGGACAAACAAAGCTCCTCGCGTATCTGAAGCGAGTCGCCCCGGAACGCGTCGCCGACACTGAAACGTTTTTCAAAGTGGACATTACGCCTTTGGTCGAGGCCATTTTCAGCAAAGGGAATAAAGCAAAGGACGAACTGGCGAAGTTAAACGAATTGAAGAATCAATATAACGAGCTGTTTGTATTTCTCGAACTCAACGGAGCATCGTTGGCAACGAAATCGAATCAAATTGAATTCGAACAGATGCGTGAATACGCGCGAGTTATGGTCCAGTACTTAGATTCTTACACCCGTATTACCTCAGGTTCTGAAGCCCGCGATTTTTATATGGCGGACAACTTTCGACGTCTTGTCGGGCGCGAACCGGCGGGGACACGCTTTGTCTTGTGGGCCCACAACTTCCATATTTCAACATTTGACAGCAACGGAA
>JBKPQV010000001.1:0-4770 GCA_046734235.1 Acidobacteriota bacterium | reverse complement strand
CCTATTCCTATCCGTCCTATTCCAATCCATCCTATTTTTTCACTTGTAGATGTAGGTCGGGGTTTCTTTCTGCTCCCATTCGACGGTATCAATATTCTCAGTATCAGCAGCAAGAATTTCCTCGCTCAACTTGCTCGTGCTCTCGTCGGAGCCTAGCGTCACAAGATAAACAATTTTACCCATTGGATCGTCTTCATCCTGTTTATCCAGTTCACGCAACTCCGCGTCACACATGTGCAAGTTAAACATCTTTGTGAGTGCAGCATTTGTGCTTTCAACATTACGAGTTTCAATGGAGAGTTCCATCGAGCGAAATACCTGTGCCTGTTCGAAGTACTCAAGAACTGCTAATGCAAGCATGACGAAGAGCGTCAGGATTAATGCCATGTCCCACCGTCCAACTCCCGACGCCAGACCAACACCAAGACAAATCAAGAGCACGGTGATCTCTTTTGGATCTCGAATATTGGTTCGGAAACGAACCAGCGAAGCTGCAGCAAAAATACCAAAAGCTCTCGCCGCACTGTCGCCCACAACCATCATCATTGCCGAAGCGACTACAGCCATTAAAATTTGAGTCTGTGCCACGTAAGGATTGCGCTTACTAAACGTCAGACCGCGGCGCGGACGAAACGCCAGTAGCCCAGCTAAAAACGCAGCAAGTGAAAATCGTAGAGCAATTCTAGCTGCAGTAGTTTCCCAACCCGCATAACTTGTCGGCAATCTGCCTGAGGCATCAGGCCCGAATATTTCCCAGATCATCGGACTGTGTTGCTGTCCCTCTGCTGGAGTCGATACTGGCGGCGGAGTACTTTCTACTGAACCTCCTCGGTCTCGAAATAAGTACGCAGCTAAACCACTGCCTAATAAGATCACAACGAATAAGGCGAGAACGCCCACGCTCACTCGGTTCATCTCTGTATCACCTCAAGTTGTTGGACAAAAATAGAATTCAATAACGGAAGGACCTGCGAAAAGGCAAAAATCCCCCCCACGGAAGTGGGGGGATGGTTCAAGTCCTTTCTACAAAGCAGCCGATTGCATCTCGCTAATCCCACCCACGGAAGTGGGTGGATACTTCAAGTCCGAACTATTAATCGCGGCTCACGATTGCGTCAATAATAATGAATAGTGTGGACTTGAACGATCCCCACACTACCGTGTGGGGGATTCAGTTACTCCAAACTCGCACGTTATCCTAGAAAGGACTTGAACTATCCACCCACTTCCGTGGGTGGGATTTTCCTCGTTCGTCCAACTCCAATAACGGAAGGACCTGCAAACTTAGCGAACTTCTTTGGACCAGAGCTTCTTCTCAATCGGGTGTACGCTGCCGACAAATGGTGAACTATTAGCACCCTCAAAATATGTTTGGCTATTGAAAGGCGCCTCGCCAATAGGCACTTGAGGAAGCTCGTAAGTACCGTCTGAGTTCATCAATCGGGCTTTCACGTTGTCGCGCAGATATGCGTATAGCACAGTCTCTTTCAAATACTTCTGCAATTGGGGATCAAGAACAGGCACCACCACTTCAACTCGTCGCTTAAGATTGCGAGTCATCCAATCGGCAGACCCTATGTAGATCTCCTCTTCCCCTCCATTAAGGAAATCATAAATGCGACTATGTTCAAGAAAGCGCCCAACGACACTTCGAACCTTAACAGTTTGCGACAAGCCAGGTACGCCTGGTCGAAGCATACACGCACCACGAACAATAAGATCTATTTTCACTCCCGCCTGGGAAGCTTTATAAAGAGCTTCTATGACGTCGAGATCAGTCAACCGATTGATCTTCGCGGTAATCAGCGCCGGCCGTCCCGCTTTTGCATGCTCTGTTTCCCGTTCGATCAGACCAATCATGCGGTGGCGAAGGTTTACCGGCGCAACCATCAAACGACTGTAATCCTTCTGCATAGAAAAGCCAGTGAGAAAATTAAATAAGTCGCTCGCATCATCCCCAATCGCGGAATCATTAGTCAAAAACCCGAGATCGGTATACAGCTTCGCCGTCGATGGGTTGTAATTGCCGGTCGAGATATGGGTGTAAGTTTGGAGGCCCTCCTCCTCACGTCGAACTACGAGCGTAACTTTGCAATGGGTCTTTAACCCGACCAGTCCATACACAACATGTACACCAGATTCAGCCAGACGCTTGGCCCATTCGATATTGTTTTCTTCGTCGAACCTTGCCTTGATTTCGACTACCGCAGTTACCTGTTTACCCTGCTCGCTCGCCTGGATCAAGGCTTCCGGAATCGGTGAATTCTTCCCTGTGCGATACAAACACATCTTGATGGCGAGCACATGTGGGTCATGTGCTGCAGCCTCAATAAAATCAGTAACAGTGTCGAAGGAGGAATAAGGATGGTGTAGTAACTGCTCCTGTTTCTTAATGGCGTCGAAGAGCGATTCCTTCTTTTTCAGCGCAGCGGGCACGACGGGCTTCAAAGACTTGTCTTTCAAATCTGGTCTATCAAGTCCGTAGAGATCCATCAAACCCGGTATGTCGAGTGGACCATCAATTTCATATACATCGTCTGCTTCGATGTTGAGCGCTTTGACCAGGTAGTCGACCATTTCTCGAGGCATCGTCGAAGAAACCTCCAGGCGAACTGGTAATCCGAAACGGCGTTCACGCAGCGACTCCTTGATAAGCGCCAGCAGGTCTGCCGCCTTGTCGTCTCGAATTTCGACGTCCGCATCGCGAGTCACTCTGAAAAGATGGCCTTTACTAAGATGCATTCGCGGAAACAACGCGTGAATGTTGTCCTCAATAACCTCTTCGACAAGGACAAACTTAGTCTTCTCCTCATCAACAGAAATCAATCGTGGAACAACAGGCGGCACTTTGATCCGAACAAATCGAATCTCTTCACGAATTGGGGTGCCCGCAAATGTGTCGGACGGACTACTTTCCACAGTTAAACCAATATTGAGGCTACGGTTTGAAACGTAGGGAAATGGGCGTGCCGGATCGACCGATTGTGGAGTAAGCACCAGGAAAATATTTTTCATGAAATACTTTGCCAGCGCCTCCTTTTCACTGTCTGACAGCCATTTGTACGGTGCAATAACAACACCACGTGATTGAAGTTGTGGAATTACTTCTTCACGTAGACAAGCTGTTTGCTCTTCGACGAGCTGTAACACCCGCTTGCGGATCGCTGCCAGCTGCGACCGCGGATCCAACTCACCAGGCATCGGTCGCAAATCTTCAACGTCCAGCATTTCCTTAATTCCGGAAACGCGGACCATGAAGAATTCGTCGAGATTCGATGAGAATACGGCCAGGAATTTCAGCCGTTCGATCAAGGGGGTCGACTTATCAGCCGCTTCTTCTAAAACTCTTTTAAAAAACTCCAGTTGCGACAAGTCCTGGTTCAGGACCGACCATGCGAGGAAGTGGTGGGGTTTCGACGCTTGCGAATCAGGGGCTTTCGATTCGATTGGGTCGATACTTTCAGAACTCATCTTGTTTTCACCGTGGCTTGGTTAATTTGTACACCGGGCGTCGATAATTGTTTTGGCTTTCCGAATAAACTCGGTAGTCCACGCGGCTGGAGGTTCATCGCGTTCAGCATTTCGTGAAGCCGCAAAAACTCGAGTGATAGTTTGGTTCTGGGCCTCTGCGGCAAGTAATCGTTGAAGTTGTGTAGCAAGAAGCGATCTGCCAGCTTCACTAATACTGGTGTCGCCTACGCTCTTGGCAGTGGTCGTGCAATGGCCACCGCTCATTTTGATTGGATCCTTCCCTTTCCAGGTGGAAAGTTTTGCCTTCTTTTCGCTTGACGATGAGTAACCAAATGTCGAACCCATATCGCTAACATAGAACACAGCCTGGCCCGGTTTACAGGTTCGCGTATTGTCGGGATTCTTTTGGGAGTCGAGACAGGCAAATTTGTGATTGTCGGTTTTTGTATCGCCGTGGTCGATGAAAGCGAGCCAAAGTTTGAACGCATCGATTTGAGCGCGCGGAGCTCCACTCTGTAATAACGTTTGGAGCGTTCCCGACAAGGAACCTGAGTCCTTACCGTTACACTTCACATCGATACCTTTAGCGAGAGACAACTCAATCCCTGCCGCTGGTTGAAACGGATTCCAGCTAGCGCCTTGAAATCCTTTGGTCAAACTTTTCTCGCAGTCGTTACAAGTAACATTGGCAACCCATTCGTCGTCGGCAAAAAAACCAAGGGCCTTCGAAAAGCGAGACGATAGGAACTCGCCATAAATTTCACCGTTTCTTTTGTCTGTGGATTGACCCTTAAAGTGTGGTTTCACTTTGTAACGAATAAGTTGACCGTCATCATCTTTATTTCCCGGCACCGAGCAATGGAATTTTGGAGTGGTACCCGCGCCAGGTTTCTCGTCTTTATTAGCTACGCAATTGATTGGCTTTGCGATTCCGTCGGAACCAACCGGAGGCGAACCACGTCGTGGGCCGTTTGCGGGATTGTAACCAAGCACTGGATCGTAGCCCGGATCAGGTTCGCGCCAAACCAGCGCAGTCTTTTCTGCTCGAGCACGTTCTTCGGTACTAAAGCAGGATGTTTCCTGCGCACTTGCGCGATGAACGACCGAAAGAATCAGACAAAAAACCGGTAACGAACCAATCAAAGCCTTTTTGAGCATTTGGATCCCCCTCGCATCAATAGAATTGCTGGTGAAAACAAATCTGTGTCGGGTCTCTACTGCAGAGGTAGCAAGAGAAACCGCGGAACTGATATTCGCTATCAAGATAGCTAATCATTTTCGATTTGTCATTTGGGATTT